>NZ_KV917377.1:3321648-3621648 GCF_002019705.1 Shouchella patagoniensis
ACTGATTGCGAAAGCCAAGGAACAGGGGTTGAATTTCACGCCTAAAGATTTGTTTCATCACCGGACAATCGCTAACTTAGTGAGCGTAGTAGGAGAGGTAGAAGACAATGAAGAACAAGGATTGATTGAAGGCAATGTTCCATTAACGCCTGTTCAACATTGGTTTTTTGAAACTATGCTCGAAGAGCCTAATCATTTTAACCAATCATTGTTTTTACAGGTTCGCGATGAAATAGACCCAACTCTTCTAAAAAAATCATTCGACTATTTAATAGAGTATCATGATGCATTACGGAGTCGATTTTCATTGAGTGAAGAAGGATGGAAACAAGAAAATGTCGGATTAGATGGGGAATTACAAGAATTTAAGGTTATTGATTTAGCGGACCACTCAAGTGAATTACAAAAAAAGGAAATGGAAAGAATCGCAAATAGGGCTCAACAAAAATTAAGTATCGAAAAGGGGCCTTTGGTGAATGTACGTTATTTCAACTTGGGACGAAAACAACCCAACCGAATATTAATCATTATCCACCATTTAGTGGTTGATGGTGTGTCTTGGCGAATCTTATTAGATGATTTACATAAGGTTTATCAAGATTTAAAGAATCAAGAAGAACCCAAATTGCCTTCAAAAACGATGTCTTATAAAAAATGGGCTGAGAAACTTCTAGAGTACGTAGATTCGGATAAAATTCAGAAAGAAAAAGCGTATTGGTTAGATGTTATTAGTAAGGGGAGCACACCGTTACCGATAGACTACCAAGGACAAAATACAGTGGCTTCTACAGATAACGTATCAGTAGAACTAAATCAAGCATATACAGCATCCTTATTACAGGAAGTCCCAAAGACTTATCATACACAGATCCAGGAGATATTATTGATGGTTTTGGGAGAAACGTTTAGTGAATGGATAGGTCGCACCCCTTTATTAATAGACGTTGAAGGGCACGGTCGAGAACAGTTTGATGATGAAGTCGATTGCTCAAGAACTGTGGGATGGTTTACAAGTATTTATCCTGTACAAATTGGATTAAGAAATAAGAATGATATAGGTGAGGGAATTAAGCAAGTGAAAGAATGTATTCGGAAAATCCCAAATGGAGGGATAGACTACGGGGTATTTAAATACCTGGGAAGTAACGAAATACCAAGTGCTAATTCGGAAGTGAGCTTTAACTATTTAGGGCAATTTGACCAGGCCTTGACAGAAGCAGCTTTGTTCAAAATGGCGCATGAAAGTGTCGGATTAGAACAGAGCCAGGATAATAATCGTCCATATGTATTAGAAATTAGCGGGAAGATTATGGATGAAACGCTGCAATTAAATTGGAGGTACAGTAAAAACCTGCATGAAAGAAGGACGATAAGCAAGTTAGCTAATCAGTATATGGATAAGTTACGGGAAGTAATCAATCATTGCTTGACGTCTTCAATGGAATACACACCTTCAGACTTTCCGGAGGCAAAGTTAAATCAAAAAGAATTTACTAAGTTAATAAAAAAGGCGAGCAAAAGGAGATAGATATGAATGGAAACAGAAGAAATATTCAATGAAAACAATATTCATGATATTTATCCATTATCCTCCACTCAAGAAGGAATGTTATTTTACTCAATTGATTCACCAGACACAGGTATGTATGTTCAACAAATGATATATGATCTAAATGGAATTATTGATATTCCAGTTTTCAAAAAAGCGTGGGAAAGAGTAATTAGGAGACATGAAAGTTTAAGGACTTCCTTTTTTTGGGAAGATGTTTCTAAACCAATGCAGATCGTTTACAAAAATATTGATTTGCCTTGGGAAGTAATCGATATGTCCAATATGGGCACAATAAAAAGAAGTGAAAATATTAAGTCATTTCTGAAAAGAGATTTAGTCGGAGGATTTGACATATCCAATCCCCCTTTAATGCGTTTTTATATAATAAAAGAAGATAATAATAATAATAAATTTATTTGGACCTTCCATCACTTATTGCTTGATGGATGGTCAGTAGCACTTATTTTGAAAGAAGTCATTTCAATTTATAGAGCATTATTATGTGACACGAACCTTCAATTAGAGAAGGCATCACAATACAAAGACTATATAAAATGGATTAAAGAGCAAGATATTCCAAAAGCACAAAAATACTGGAGGGATCTTCTAAATGGACTATCGGAACCTACTAACTTAGAAGTTGGATTAGTTTCTGATGGGAAAGTTGAAAAAAGTCACAAAAACAGTATTTACGGGATTAAAGAAGTTTTTGTTTCTGAAGATATAACAAACAAATTAAATCAATTTGCAAAGAATAATAGTTTCACAATGAATAGTCTTTTTCAAGGGATATGGTCAATTCTATTGAGCACATATAGTAGAAAAAGAGATATAGTCTATGGAACAGTTGTTTCAGGGAGGACGGGTACTCCCAAGTATTTTGATAAAATGGTTGGAATGCTTATTAATACACTTCCAGTAAGGATTAGTATTAAAGACGATGAAAATTTTATCTCGTTTGTCGAAAGATTGCAAGAACAACTAATAGAATTAAGACAATATGAATATATGCCTTTGGTTAATATCGGTAAAAATATTAATATAACGAGCGGAAATGCATTATTTGAAAGTATATTTGTCTATGAAAATTATCCCTTTGAAATTGAAGATAATGAAAAAATAGCTGAGGGATTGCATTTAAAAAAAGCTAGTTCTGTAGACAGTACAAATTATCCTCTGTCGATAGTTGTGTATCCAAACAAAAAAATGAGAATAAAAGTTTTATTTCATAAAACACGTTTTAGCGAGGAGGTTATTGCTAGTATCCTCGATCAATTTACTAATTTATTGACACAATTAGATCAGACTAAATTGGTAGGTGAATTTGAAGTTATTACAGCTAAAGGTAAAAACGAGATATTAAATGTTTTTAATAATACAACTACTGATTATCCCAGAAATAGTTCAATTCCAAAACTATTTGAAGAGCAAGTCACAAACGACCCTAATGGAGTAGCTCTTAGTTTTGGAGATGTGGAATTATCTTATAGTCAAGTTAATTCAATGGCTAACAATATTTTTGCTGATTTGAAAGAGCACGGTATTAAGAAGGGGGCTCGTGTCGCCTTACTTACTGGGCGTTCTATTGAAACAGTGGTCGGCATGATAGCTGTGTTAAAAGCTGGTGCGGTTTACGTTCCTCTGGATAGTGAATACCCGGCAGAACGAATTAAAATGATAATAGAAGATTCTGGAATAGAAATATTGTTTAAGAAAGATGATGTGGACATCGATAATCTGGATTTTGCAGGGAAAGTTTACGATTTGAATCATAAAAATATGGTTTCACTAAAATCTTCTACGGAAAATACAACAGTAGAAGCTTCTGATCTTTGTTATATTATGTACACTTCTGGATCAACAGGAAAGCCAAAAGGGGTTTTGGTAAATCATCGGAATGTAATTAGATTAGTTAAAAATACAAGTTATATAAATTTTGATAAAAACACAAAGATGCTTATGACTGGTTCTGTGGTTTTTGACGCTACCACTTTAGAGATTTGGGGAACCTTGTTAAATGGAGGACATTTAAATATTATCCATGAGGATCAATTATTAGATAACGAAAAACTCAAAAAAATCATTCGCGCTTCTTCTATTAATACAATGTTTTTATCGACTCCTGTTCTGCATCAAATTGCTCAACAAGATTGTAAGACTTTTAAAGGGGTAGATACGCTACTTACTGGAGGAGATGTGCTCTCTACTCAATTTACCAACAAGATTATAGAGGAGAATCCTGGCCTCGTTATAATTAATGGTTATGGACCAACAGAGAATACAACTTATTCTACGACTTATTCTATAAATAAAAAACATGAAGGTCCTATTCCGATAGGGGTCCCTATATCAAATTCTAAAGCTTATGTTGTGGATGAGAACTTACGTCTTCTACCAATTGGAGTGGCAGGAGAATTATTAGTAGCGGGAGATGGGGTGGCGGATGGTTATTTAAATAGAGAAGATTTAACTGCAGAAAAATTTATTAATAGTCCATTTCATGCTCAAGAAAAATGTTATCGAACAGGTGATATAGTGCGCCTTCGTAATGATGGCGTTATAGAATATATCGGGCGTACTGATGACCAAATTAAGATTCGAGGGAATAGAGTCGAATTGTCGGAGGTTAGTCGTCAATTATGCGAGCATGAGTTAATAGAGGATGCATTTGCTATATTAACTACTAGTTTATCTGGGACTAAAGAAATCTGTGTGTACTATATACCTAGCAATGATAGTTTTACAAAGGAATATTTAAAAGTTTATTTAGCGAATTGTTTACCTGGTTTCATGATTCCAAGTCATTATATTTCACTAGATAGTTTTCCGTTAAATACCAATGGGAAAGTGGATAGAAAGGCACTGCCTAAACCATACACATCTAACCTGAATACCGAAACAATCTATGAAGTGCCTACTACGAATATAGAGAGAGTACTCACAGAGATATGGGAAGAAGTTTTAAGTAGAAAAAAGGTTGGAATTACCGATAACTTTTTTGAAATCGGCGGGGATTCCATCTTGGCGATCAGACTGATTGCGAAAGCCAAGGAACAGGGGTTGAATTTCACGCCTAAAGATTTGTTTCATCACCGGACAATCGCTAACTTAGTGAGCGTAGTAGGAGAGGTAGAAGACAATGAAGAACAAGGATTGATTGAAGGCAATGTTCCATTAACGCCTGTTCAACATTGGTTTTTTGAAACTATGCTCGAAGAGCCTAATCATTTTAACCAATCATTGTTTTTACAGGTTCGCGATGAAATAGACCCAACTCTTCTAAAAAAATCATTCGACTATTTAATAGAGTATCATGATGCATTACGGAGTCGATTTTCATTGAGTGAAGAAGGATGGAAACAAGAAAATGTCGGATTAGATGGGGAATTACAAGAATTTAAGGTTATTGATTTAGCGGACCACTCAAGTGAATTACAAAAAAAGGAAATGGAAAGAATCGCAAATAGGGCTCAACAAAAATTAAGTATCGAAAAGGGGCCTTTGGTGAATGTACGTTATTTCAACTTGGGACGAAAACAACCCAACCGAATATTAATCATTATCCACCATTTAGTGGTTGATGGTGTGTCTTGGCGAATCTTATTAGATGATTTACATAAGGTTTATCAAGATTTAAAGAATCAAGAAGAACCCAAATTGCCTTCAAAAACGATGTCTTATAAAAAATGGGCTGAGAAACTTCTAGAGTACGTAGATTCGGATAAAATTCAGAAAGAAAAAGCGTATTGGTTAGATGTTATTAGTAAGGGGAGCACACCGTTACCGATAGACTACCAAGGACAAAATACAGTGGCTTCTACAGATAACGTATCAGTAGAACTAAATCAAGCATATACAGCATCCTTATTACAGGAAGTCCCAAAGACTTATCATACACAGATCCAGGAGATATTATTGATGGTTTTGGGAGAAACGTTTAGTGAATGGATAGGTCGCACCCCTTTATTAATAGACGTTGAAGGGCACGGTCGAGAACAGTTTGATGATGAAGTCGATTGCTCAAGAACTGTGGGATGGTTTACAAGTATTTATCCTGTACAAATTGGATTAAGAAATAAGAATGATATAGGTGAGGGAATTAAGCAAGTGAAAGAATGTATTCGGAAAATCCCAAATGGAGGGATAGACTACGGGGTATTTAAATACCTTGGAAGTAACGAAATATCAAGTGCTAATTCGGAAGTGAGCTTTAACTATTTAGGGCAATTTGACCAGGCCTTGACAGAAGCAGCTTTGTTCAAAATGGCGCATGAAAGTGTCGGATTAGAACAGAGCCAGGATAATAATCGTCCATATGTATTAGAAATTAGCGGGAAGATTATGGATGAAACGCTGCAATTAAATTGGAGGTACAGTAAAAACCTGCATGAAAGAAGGACGATAAGCAAGTTAGCTAATCAGTATATGGATAAGTTACGGGAAGTAATCAATCATTGCTTGACGTCTTCAATGGAATACACACCTTCAGACTTTCCGGAGGCAAAGTTAAATCAAGAAGAATTAAATGACATTATCAATATATTGAACTAATTTTATTTAATTGAAGGGAGTGTCTCTAGATGGCTAAAGATATCGAAGCGATTTATCCACTTTCCCCGGTTCAGGAAGGTATGTTATTTCATAGTTTATACTCGCCTCAATCGGGGGTGTATGGATGTCAATTTACATGCATATTTGAAGGAGAAATAAATGAACAATTCTTTCGTAATGCATGGGAAGATGTCATAAAAAGGCATGAAATTTTACGCTCGTTTATATGGAAAAATCATGAAAAAACCTTGCAAGTGATAATGAAAGAGGTTAGCGTGCCATGGAAAAGCTCAGACTTCAGGATGCTTACCGAAATGGAACAAAAGAACAGACTGCAAAGCATTTTAAGGAGGGATATGAATCAAGGGTACGACATTGTTAAAGCGCCTTTGTTACGTTTTCAACTTATCCGCTTGAGGGAACAAGCATATCATTTTATTTGGAGTTTTCATCATTTATTGCTTGATGGATGGTCGATGTCACGTCTGTTAAAAGAAGTATTCGAATTATACCAAGGCTATGTTAATAAACATATACCTAGACTAGATAAACCGAAGCCTTACAAAGAATACATTAATTGGATTTTGAAACAAGATACTTCAATGATTGAAAATCATTGGCGTGAAAGGCTAAAGGGTTTTAAAGCCCCCACACCATTACCTTTTGAGTCAACTATTCATTCTTCAACTAGTGATAATTATGGAGAAATTGATTACAGTTTATCTTACCATTTGACTACAAGGTTACGTTTTTTAGCTAGTGAAAATGAGATAACTTTAAATAGTATATTGCAAGGTGCTTGGGCAATATTATTGAATCGGTATAGTGGAAACATAGACATTGTACATGGCTCTGTAGTATCTGGTCGAGCTGGAGACTTACAAGATGTTGAAACAATGATTGGACTATTTATTAATACACTTCCAATACGAGTCAATGTAAGTTCAAATGAAACTCTGTTGCCGTGGTTAAAAGAATTACAGGAACAACTGATACAACTTCAGCAAGTAGAAGCCAGTCGTTTAGTAGACGTTCATGGATGGAGTGAAGTTCCGCGTGATCTGCCTTTATTTGAGAGTGTTCTAGTTTTTGAAAATTATCCAATTGATCAATCAATGAATGAATCAAAGAATGGAATTAATGTTAAAAGTGTTGTTACTAACACTGTTACAAATTATCCTTTGAGTTTAATGATTGTGCCTGGTGATTCCATTAGAATAAAGACTTTGTTTGACGAATCAAGATTTAATCATGATTCAGTACGCATCATAATGAACCATTTTCAAGTATTGCTAGAAGAGGTTGTAAACCATCCAGAATATAAACTATCTGAATTTTCTCTGTTGACCAAAGAAGAGAAAGGGCAACTTCAACAATGGAATCAAACTGAAAGGTCTATACCAGAAGAAATGTGTATACACCAGTTATTTGAAAAACAGGTAGCTAAAAATGCAGACAAGCTAGCGGTGTTATCCGGGCGTGCGAACTTAACCTATGGGGAGTTAAATAAGCGTTCCAATCAAGTCGCTCATTTTCTTCAAGAACAAGGAGTAGGACCTGAAACCCGTGTAGGTATATGCATGAACCGCTCGCTGGAGCTTGTAATTTGTATGATGGGCATTTTAAAGGCTGGCGCAGCGTATGTACCGATTGATCCCTCTGTGCCGAAAGAGCGAAAATCCTACATAGTAGAAAGCAGCGAGGCGGCAATTGTTTTGACGCAAGAGGACTTAAAACAACAATTGCCAGAGAAGCGTGTGAATTGGGATTATATCTATTATGACAGAGATGAGTTTCAACATTATCAAAGCAAGAATGTGAGTTCGAGTGTCCAACAAAAAAATACCGCGTACCTCATCTATACGTCTGGGTCAACAGGAAGGCCAAAAGGGGTTATCGAAGCCCATCGCCCCGTCATCAATGTCATTGATTGGGTAAATAAAACCTATGAAGTAGGCGAGAATGATCGAATGTTATGGATTACATCCATTGGTTTTGATTTATCCGTTTATGATGTATTCGGATTACTTGCCGCAGGAGGGTCGATAAGAATTGCCAGTGAGCAAGACATAGGGAATCCAGAACGATTAATCAGCCTTTTGAATGAAGGGGAAGTAACTTTCTGGGATTCCGCGCCTGCGGCCTTACAACAGTTAGTGCCTTTATTAAAGATGAAAGAGAATGCCGTCGCAAACAGTCATTTAAGGTTGGTCTTTTTAAGTGGAGACTGGATTCCTTTGGAATTGCCAGGCACCATGAAAGAGCTCTTTCCAAGGGTGCAAGTAGTAGGTTTAGGAGGAGCGACAGAGGCTACGATCTGGTCAAATTACTATAACATCAATGACATTCCGGAGGAATGGACGAGCATCCCATATGGAAAGCCAATTCAAAATGCCCGCTATTATATTCTAGACCAACATGGAAACCCGTGTCCGATTGGAATACCAGGGGAATTGCATATAGGTGGCCGATGTCTAGCAGAAGGGTATGTGAGCAGGGAACTAACGGAAGAGAGGTTCATCAGCGATCCATTTGTCCATCAAATAGAGGCAAAGATGTATCGGACGGGAGATTTAGCGCGTTATCAAGAAGACGGAAATATTGAATTTCTAGGCAGATTGGATCACCAAGTGAAGGTACGTGGTTACCGGGTCGAACTAGGTGAAATCGAATCAGTGTTAAATCAACATAAGAATATTCAAGAATCAGTGGTAGTTGCTAAAGAAGATTCAATGGGAGAAAAGAGTATTATATCATATGTCGTCCCGAAAATTTCATATGAAGAAGGGGGAGGATATGACTTAATTTTAAATAACCAAACAAATACTGAACAAATTAACGAATGGGAAGAGGTATTTAATAAAATTTATGGACAGAAGACATTTGCATCTGAAGATGAGCAAATGTTTAAAGGGTGGACAAGTAGTTATACAGGTTTACCTATACCGAAAAATGAAATGATGGAATGGGCTGAAAGTACAATAGATAGAATTTTAACACAAAACACAGATAATATCTTAGAGATAGGTTGCGGCACAGGTATTTTACTAACTAACATTGCTAAGTATTCTAAGAAATATTATGCTACCGACTTTTCTGCAGAAGCAATAGAATTATTGAAAAATAAAATTATAAAAGACGATTTAACTCATATAAAATTATTTTGCAGAGAAGCGATTGATTTCTCGGATTTTGAAGAAAATAGTTTTGATATGGTTATTATCAACTCAGTTATTCAATACTTTCCTAATATTGAATATTTAACTAAAGTATTACAAGGCGCTGTCAGAGTCTTAAAGAAAGGAGGAACTATTTTTTTAGGTGATGTAAGGAGTCTATCTCATTCAAATATTTTCTATACATCAGTTGAATTGATTAATGCATCAAAAGAAGCTCAGATAAACCAAATAAGACAAAAAATTAATAAAAGAGAAAGAGAAGAAAAGGAATTATTGGTGTCACCAGAATTATTTAATGACTTAAGTGAACTTGTACCACGTATCTCTGGAGTAGATGTTTTATTGAAAAGAGGTAACTGTCAAAATGAATTAACTAAGTTCAGATATGATGCGTTTATACATGTTGATAAGAGCTTAGATATTTTGGAAAACATTCATATTACGAACTGGAAAACCAGTAACCTAGACATCAACAAATTAAAAGAAATTCTATTTACCAGAACGAATGAATTTTTAATAGAGGGAATACCAAATTCTCGTTTATTTAAAGAGTACAAGCTAGGAGGAGAATTAAATAAATATGAGGATTCTGTTAGTATAAAACAATTCTTAGAACAAAATTCTAGAAGAGAGATAGGAATAGATCCAGAGGTGATTTGGGGATTAGCAGAACAATACAATTTTTTCGCCCATATAACCTGGTCAACTGTGGGCACAGGCTATTATGATGTGTTTTTTCATAGAAGACCAGAAAAGCCATTTAAATTTAAGCATTCTTATGATAAAAAAACTGAGCACAGCAATGATAATAAAAAGTTTGCAAATAACCCTTTAATTGGTAAGATCTCACAATACTTACGGTCAGAGTTGTATTCGTTTTTGAGGGAGAGATTTCCGAATTATATGATACCATCATCAGTGATTTTTTTAGACTCATTACCCACAACCCCTAATGGTAAAATTGATCGAAATAACCTTCCGGAGGCCTTTATAGAAATAAATGATAACAGAGATATAATTAGTGCAAGAAATATTTTGGAATTAAAATTAGTAAGAATTTGGGAAGAAATTTTAGAAGTTCACCCTATTGGTGTTAGAAATAACTTCTTTGATTTAGGCGGGCATTCATTATTAGCCATACGTTTAATTTCTAAAATCAAAGAAGAATTAAATATCGAACTTCCAATGTCTATATTATTCGAGAGGCAAACTATTGAAAAGCTATCTAATGTTATCAGCCCAGATAGTGATTACAATTCCATAATTGTTCCATTTCGAAAAAAAGGCTCAAAAACACCGTTATTTTTAATACATCCAACGGGTGGAAATGTACTATGCTACGGTAATTTAATTCGTCATTTGCACAATGATAGACCAGTATATGCTGTGCAATCACCAGGGTTATATGGCAACTGGGATTATATAAATAATATTGAAGGTATGGCTAACTACTATATTGATGAGATTTTAAAGGTGCAACCGGAGGGGCCATATATAATAGGAGGATGGTCATTCGGAGGTGTTTTATCATTTGAAATTGGACGGCAGTTAATTGACAAGGGAAAAGAAGTACAGCAATTGATTGTCATTGATTGCCCATCCCCCAATTATACCGCTGGTTTTAGGGAAATCGATGATGCAGTATTTTTAACTTCGTTTATAAATGAAATTGAAGGATTTTCTGGAGAAGACATTGATATTTCAGATGAAATAGTTAGGGGCATGGATACAATAGATGAAAAAATCCAATACATTATTAATAATTCAACAATAGCTTCTAGTATTGATTTGGATCAAATCATGAATTTAATAACCGTCTACAAGACTAATTTAGAAGCGATGCGAGGTTATAAACCGAGTCATAAAATGAATACACCAATAAATTTGTTTCTCTCGACTGAATCTGAATCTACGGTTTTATGGAATATTAATAAGGAGATGGATACAAATCAAGGTTGGAATAATTACTCTGTAGATTCTATAAAAAGATATCAAATACCTGGAAATCATTTGACTATGATGACAGAACCAAAGGTGCGCTTTTTGGGTGAACAACTAGAAAAAAGCATGAGTAATTTAGTGGAAAGCACATAGATTTAATGTTCTTTAAACAATGGGGTGTAGAAATTGGACTCAATAAAATCTAATTTAAATAAATGGTTTTTAAAACCTAACATATTAGGAAACCAGACTTTACGGATTATTTGTATTCCGTATGCAGGAGGGAGTGCTGCCATTTATAAATCATGGGAAAAACTAGCAGGAAAAGATGTGCAATTATACGCATTACAATTACCAGGTAGAGGAGGGCGGTATGAGGAAAAGCCATATACACAGATGGATAATTTAGTCATCGATTTATTCAATGAGATTCGAGAGTTATTCCAAGAAGATACGCCTTATATAATATTCGGTCATAGTATGGGAGCTTTGATTGGTTATGAACTTGTGCGTGTAATTAGAAAAAACGGTCTTAATATGCCAAAACATTTTATTGTGTCCGCAGCTGCTGCACCAAGTACGCCAAGAAATGGGAAAACACATAAACTTTCAACACAGGATTTGCAAAATGTCTTACAAGATTACAATGGTACACCCAACGAGATACTTGAGAATTTAGAAATGCTAGAAATGTTTCTTCCTAGTATTAGAGCCGATTTCGAATTGGTGGAAGAGTATTGTTACACCCAGGATTGCCCACTTAATTGTCCAATTACAGCTTTATGGGGTACAAAAGACCACTTAGTAAATATAAGAGAAATAGAAAAGTGGAAGTACCATACAGATAAAAAATTTCAAATAAAACAATTCGAAGGTGATCATTTTTTCATACACAATTACACACCTGACATTGTTGATTTAGTAAAAGGACTCTCATATTAGGAGGATAACTGATGGGAAAAGTGAAGGGATTACCAAATAAGTCTATTATGAAACATGAGACTTTAATAGATGTATTGGAAAATAAAGTAGAAACTAGTCCCCATTATACCATTTTTCAATGGCTTCAAAATGGTGAAAAAGAAGGGCAAACTTTGTCATACAAAGAATTAGAACAAAATGCAAAAGCAATTGCATCAGTACTTCAGGGAATGAATTTAGAAGGAGAAAGTGCACTTTTATTATATCCTTCTGGCTTGGATTTTATTTCGGCTTTCTTTGGTTGTCTATATGGGAAAGTCATTGCTGTCCCTGCGTACCCTCCAAAAAAGAACCATCATATGGAACGGCTAATTAAAATCATCAAGGATTCAAGAGCAAGGGTTATTTTAACAACAACTAGCATAAAACAGAAAATAGTTGATACGAAAGCGTTTGAAAATAATAATATGATTAACATTGTTGCTACAGAAACAATTAATGATAAAGAAGCTTATTTATGGGATAAACCAAGGTTATGTGAAAATGATGTCGCATTTTTGCAATACACATCAGGTTCTACTAGTGCTCCAAAAGGTGTAATAGTTACACACAAGAACCTTATTCACAATATTAATATGATAAGAGAAACATTTGATTTAAATCAAAACACAAATATTGCAAGTTGGTTACCTTTTTATCATGATATGGGTTTAATTGGATGCATCTTAACAAGTGTATATTCGAATTCAAAGTGCTATTTAATGTCTCCTATGGATTTTATACAAGAACCAAGAAAATGGATAGATGTGCTTTCAAAATATAAAGTGCATTTTTCAGTTGCTCCAAATTTTGCCTATGATCTTTGTGTAAAAAAGATTAAGGACACAGGTAATAAGAATTGGGATTTGTCTGCTTGGAAGTATGCTGTAAGTGCAGCTGAACCAATTAAAGTTGATACAATCGTTAGTTTTTATCAAAAAATGAAACCTTTTGGACTTCAAAAGCAGTCATTAAGAACGGGATATGGATTAGCGGAGGCAACATTATTAGTATCTTCTAGTAAGATTGGAGATTGTTTATATGAAAATGTTAGTAGAGAGGGTCTTAAAAATAATGAAGTAAAGGAGAGTGGAGACAATATAAAAATTGTGAATTGCGGATGCACTACCGAAGATCAACAAGTTATTATAGTAAATCCTGACACTTTAATAAAATGTAACGAAAATCAGGTTGGAGAAATATGGGTAAATGGACCAAGTGTTGCAAAAGGTTACTGGAATAATCCGCAAATGACAAGTGAGACATTTGAAGCAAAACATAGACATGATGATAAGAATACCTATTTAAGAACTGGTGACCTTGGTTTTATAAAAGGTAAAAGTATTTATTACTCTGGCAGAATGAAGGATATAATTATAATTCATGGACAAAACTTTTATCCCCAAGATATAGAATCTGTTGTAAATAGAGCGCATCATGCCTTGCAAGACGCAGTTGTTAGTGCTTTTTCAATTACTGATAAAGAAGGAGAGAGGCTTGTTATTATTTCCGAGATTCATCGTAAATATTGGCCTGTTTCTTCCTTAAACTTGGAGTTTGTAATTAAAAAGCATAGAGAAGTTATTAATTATGATGAAATAAAATCGAAAGTCAGGGAGAATATAGCAAGGGAATTTGATTTATCATTATATGATTTCATTCTAGTTAAAACAGGAACAATTCCAAAAACATCTAGTGGTAAAATTCAGAGAAATGAGTGCAGAGCTCAATATGAAAGCAATGACTTAAAACTGTGGGGCGATTATATACCTAATCATTAATAACTTAATTTTTTGGTGTCCAGGTACAATTGGTTTTTAATTTAAAGAAAAAGAGGGGTAAATATGGAACTAGGTGAATTAAATTTAGTGACTTTGTTGATTTTAGGGTTAGCAGTATTTCGACTGACTTATCTAATAATTTCAGATGTTATAACAGCTCCTATTAGAGGATTCTTTGTTGAAGAAATAGAAGAGACTGACTCACGAGGAAGAATGACTCATTACACAATGCCTAAGATGCCATTTAGTCGGGCAATTATTGGAACCTTAATTACATGTCCTTGGTGTATAAGTGTTTGGATTGGAGCTTTGTTAGTTATAGCTTGGAACTTGTGGCCAACTGTTACTATTTTAATTTCATTGGTATTTGCACTATCCGGTGTTGCAGGATTTATGATGCAACTAAATCGTTTAGTAATAGTCAATACGTATAGTCCATCTAAAAAGCAATTACAGCGTATGGAAGAGATGAAGGAACAATTTATGGGAAAAAAAGATAATAATTACACTCCTGATAATAAAGAAGTAAAGGAAGCTAATTAATAAATTGGGAGAAGGTGGTATGATGTCATGTCACTTAAATAATGAGATTACTGTGGCAGAGCGGCAAGGTTTAAACGTAGGAGATATTAAAATCAGATTTAGTAGAAGGGAAATAGAATACGAAGTCTATTCACTTATAGATGATCTATATATGCTGCTATTTTCACCAAATCATAGAATATGCTATCAAAAGAAAGATATTCTCTTACACGCAAGACAAACTCATTTAAAGTTAGCGCAATTTGTTCATTTAGTATCTTGTGATAGCCATGAAAGGGATAAGTGTTGTAAATCTTGTGTTGATCAAGCAGATTTCCTTATGGATAAAATTCCATATTTGAGAGAGGTATTATTAGCAGATGTTATTGCAACTTATAATAGGGATCCGGCCACTACCAGTTTTGAAGAAATTGTTATTGCCTATCCTGGGATATATGCAACTGCTGTATATAGGGTTGCGCATGAACTTTATAAAAAAGGTGTTAGATTGCTGCCTAGATTGATGACAGAATGTGCCCACATGAAAACCGGGATTGATATTCATCCAGGAGTGCAGGCGGGAAAAGGGTTATTTATTGATCATGGTACGGGTGTAGTGATAGGAGAAACTTGTATTATTGGTGAAAATGTAACTATTTACCAAGGGGTTACTTTAGGTGCGTTACGAGTAACGCAAAATAAAACTAACAAGATTAAAAGACATCCTACTCTTGGCAATAATGTAACCATTTACGCTGGAGCAACAATCCTTGGTGGAGAGACAGTCATAGGTGAAAGTTCATTGATAGGGGGAAATGTTTGGGTTACTAAGTCAGTAAAGCCTTTTAGTAAAGTGATATATAATCCCGCAGCTGATGTTAATTTCAAAGAATAAAATAATGTCATAGTTATGTATATTTCAGCTGTTTAATGAGGTAGATAGTATGATAAGAATCTATGCTTTAAAACTTAAAGAGAGTGAATTTTCTTCCTATGAATTATCAAGCCTTTTAAACTATGTGTCATCGACTAAAAAGGAAAAAATATTAAAATACAGGAATAAACTTGATGCTATGCGCAGTTTATATGCTGACTTACTAATAAGACACCTTATTAGTAAGTCATTCAGCATAAAAAATAAAGATATAGAATTGGTTGTTAACAAATATGGCAAGCCATATTTTAAAAAACATGATTTTAATTTTAATCTTTCCCACTCTGGATTTTGGATTGTATGTGTAATTGGAAGTAATTCAATAGGCATAGATGTAGAAGAAGTGAAGGATATCAATTTGAACATTGCTAAGGTCTTTTCAAAGGAGGAGTATGATTTTTTAAGATTGATAAAGGGAAAAAAAGAAAGGATATCAACTTTTTTCAAATTATGGACTTTGAAAGAAAGTGTTGTAAAAGCTTTAGGAAAGGGGCTGTCTATACCATTAGATTCTTTTAGTATCGATTCCATAGACAAAGAACCAAAAGTAAAGTTTATGGGTCTTGTAGATGCAGAATATAAATTAAGAAATGTTGATTTTGATGATGGATATGAATTGTCCATCTGTACATTTGGCAATGATAATTTTGATGGGATTTATTTTATGGATATTCATGAAGTGGTGAACAGTTGTAAAGTGTAACTAAATATTCTGTATACAAAAAACATAAATAGATTAAACAAGAATACACTGCTATGAAGGTTTCAGTGTTTGATTTTAATATAACCATATTTCGTAATCTACATAATTATTAGGCCTTGTAGTTGCGTAAACATTTCAGGGGGGAAGTAATGAAGTGGTTAAGCTATGTAATTGAGAGAAGGATTATGGTGTTTTTAACGGTTGTGCTAATTTTTATTGGCGGAGGTTATGCCTTATTTAATTTGGATCAAGAGTTACTGCCCTCTGTTACGATGGACGGAGCTACTGTTGAGGTTTCAGCTGGTGATATCTCCGCCAATGAAGTAGAACGTTCCATTACTTCAAATTTGGAACAGCGATTAAGAGAAATAGAAGATGTAACTAAGGTTATTTCTAATACAAATACAGGCAGGAGTTCCTTGCAATTATCTTTTAGGCAAGGTAAGGGGGATGAAGCTTTTGAGGAAGTTGAATCAATTGTTTATATGGAGGCTGCTGAAAATGAGTTAATTGAAGATATAGATGTAAATCAAAATGGGACAACAGCTGCATATGATTATTTTATGGATATATCTAATGGTGATATGGAGGAAATAACTAATTTTGTAGATGAAACGTTAAAACCTAGGTTAGAGAGTTTACCAGAGGTAGGAGCAGTTAATGTCAATGGGATTTTTGAGAATGAAGTAGAAATTGAATTAGATCGTGAAGAGATCGATGATAGAAGTATTAATATCGAACAAGTAATTGAAATAATTCAACAACAAAACAATGATTCTATTATTGGAATGTTACGTGATGAGGAAGGATCACCTTTTTTACGTTGGCATACATCACTGGAAAGTATCGATCATATAAAGATGATCCAAATACCTACTCAAGAGGGCAGTGTTACATTAGATGAAATCGCCACAGTTACTATAAGCCCTAAAGATAACTTGAATGAGATTTGGAAGAATGGTTCACAAGAATTAATATTTGTTCAAATAGCTAGATCAAATGATATAACACAAGTTGAGTTAGCAGATTCAGTAAGAGAAGAAATAAAGTCTATTAACGAGGAAGGGTTAATTAGAGGATTTGAAGTAAATGAGATGGTATCTCAGGCTGATTATGTGGAAGATGCTCTTAGTGGCGTGACTATAAACATATTAATTGGTGCCTCCCTAGCTATAGGTATCCTATTAATATTCTTGAAAAATATACGGGCTACCTTGATTATAGGTGTATCTATACCTACATCGATCTTATTAACTTTATGGATAATGCAACTGTTGGATTATAGTTTCAATATCTTAACTCTTATGGGTCTGGGTCTAGGAATTGGGATTATGGTGGATTCGTCCATAGTGATACTTGAATCAATATATGGTAAAAAAGAAAAAGGGTTAAATAATAAAGATGCTATTATACAGGGAACTAAACAAGTCGCAAGTCCAATCGTAGCCTCTGTTATAACAACAATTGTTGTCTTCTTGCCAATAGGTTACCTTGAAGGTGACATTGGACAATTGATGGTGATGATCTCAGTAGTAGTTGCAACTACCTTAATTAGTTCCATGGTCATTTCATTCACGGTAATTCCAACTGTAGCAAAAGGATTTTTAAAGATAAGACTAACAAATGACAAAAAGAAAGATGGAATTATTTTAGGGAAATACAGTCAGTTCATTTCATGGATAGTCAAAAAGAAGCGTCGAAGTTTAGGGGTTCTTTTAACCTTTCTCCTTTTTTTCGTAGCATCTTTAACTTTAATTACCAAGATTCCCATGGGATTAATGCCGGATATGCACGATCGTTATTCTGAAGTTATTGTTGACCTTGATCCAGGGTTAACATCAGATGAAAAAGAACTTGTAGCAAATCAAATTAATGATAATTTATCTGTTATTCAAGACATTGAATCAAATTACATTATGGATTCTGGGGGCATGTTTTATGTAATGATTAACATGACAAAGGGAGAAAATATTGTAATGAATCAAGAAAAAGTAAATGAAGAAATATATAGTTCTTTAAGAACGCTCGAAGAAACTCAACCAATTCTTTCTGTACAAAATGCGATGACGGGTGGTGCAGCCCACCCTGTACAAGTGAATATTAAGGGGGAAGACTTTGATCAGTTAAAGGAAATGTCGACTGAATTCTCTTCGAAGTTGGAAGAGATTGAAGGTATTGTAGGGGTTTTAAGCTCTAATAATAGAACGTTTATTGAAGAAGAAATTTTCTTAGATGAGGTGGCTATAGTAGATGCCGGATTAGAAGAAAATCAAATAAGGCAAATAGTCCAGCAATCATTTTTAGATGTTTCTTTAGGCGATGTAACCCTTTCGGAGCAAACCTACCCTTTATCAATTAAATGGAATGAATCTACGACAACAGTATCAGATTTACTTGATTTGGAGGTTCCGACGCAAGACGGCGTAGAGACACTCGATAATTTTATTACACTAAGAAAGGTAGAAATACCGAATGAGATAACACGTGAGGATGGTGAAAGATTTGTTGTGGTGTCTGCGGATTTCGAAAATACTGATAGTGGAACAGTCAATCGAGATGTTAGTAATTTAATCGAGGAAATGGACGTACCAGAGGGTTATAGTATATCGGTTGCGGGGGACTTAGAACAACAACAGCAGGTAATGCAACAAATGATTGTGGTACTAGGTGTTGCGATATTTCTAATATTCTCAGTGATGGCTGTTCAGTTTAACCATCTTATACATCCACTATTTGTTATGTCGGTAATACCAGTCGTGATCACTGGCGTAATTTTGGGTTTGTTTATTACGCAATACGAACTTAATGTTATGTCCGGAATAGGTATTATTATGTTGATAGGAATATCATTAAACAATGCAATTCTACTAATTGATAAAACTAATAAACTTAGAAAAGGTGGTTATAATGTAGAAAAAGCATTAGTTGAGGCAGGTAAAAATCGAGTTCGGCCAATATTTATGACAACTTTAACAACTGGGGCTGGTATGCTGCCGTTGGCACTAGCTTCAGGTATATCTGGAAACTATCAAGCTCCTATGGCTGTAGCAATAATATCAGGCTTATTGTTTTCAACTCTTGTTACCTTATTATTATTTCCAGCAGTTTATCGTCTTTTTTCTATTGAACGTAAGTCGAATACCATTAAAGAGGGTAAGAAACAGTTAACAAGTTGAGAATAGTTGGAATGAAGGCAAGGAATATAAGGCCACTAGCTAGTTTATTAAAGTATCAATCAGTAGCTTGAATGTGCAACAGATATTAAATTGAGAAAAACTTGAGCTGCCTATTCCTTATATTAATAGAGAATAGGCAGCTTTAATGTAAAATATTTTTCTTGAATAAAAGGATAGAACTGATTTCTACAAATTTGAGCAATGTAGGATTAAACAACTTTCAGAGGATAAAACGTTTACTGCTTTTTTTTAAATAGACTTTAAATTGTGTAGTGACAGTTTAATAAAACGTAGAGGCTTTCACACGAAAGCCTCTTTTCTAATGAGAATGAAGATAAAACCAAATCAAATTGGTGAATGTTTGCGCCTCTGCCTCTAGTGGGGTCTCTTTAAATGTAGTCTGAAATGGTTTTAGTAGCGGGAGTAAAACGGACGTTCGCAAGCGTTCTTTCTTTAATTCGGTCATGATTGCGTCATACAAATCTTGTTGTTCTTCACTAAAGCGTTCTTTTTCAAAAATAGTTGCATGAGTGTGAATGTCTTCAAGGGTGACGGTCTTCTTGTTCACTTGAGTTCGGAATTGATGAATGGCTTCTGTCTGTAAGAGTGACGTCTGATCTTTGCTCATCTTGGCAAGAATAAGTTCTAAATAGGAAAGAATTACATGAATTACCTCTTTTAACTCGTAGCTGCTATTGGTGTAGCGGTTCACGAATAGAATATGTTGCAGCATCCCGGTAAAGAGGACTACGCCTTCAAAAGCATACGGACGAATGTCTTCACCTCTTACTTCAATGAGCCGAGCGGTTAACCACTCCATATCTTTTATGCGATGTTGGAGTACAAGCTTTTTTAAATCTGCTTCATTGGAATGGAGAATGGCTTCAAATAAGCGGTACAATTTTCGTTCTTCTTGAAGACGAATGAGAATTGAGATCTGCTCAATGAAAATGGTCCGGTCTTGTTTGTTTTTACCAATTTGAGCAGTGATGCGAAGCTGGTTTGCTTCCTCACGTAAATTTTCTAAGATTTCAGCCACACAATCATTTTTTGAAGAAAAATGATTGTAAAAAGTCCCTTTTGAAATATTAGCAGCGACCAAGATATCTTGGATCGATGTATGTGGAAGGCCTTTTTCCTGGAAAAGCGTTAAGGCTGCATCTGATATTTGTTTTTTCCGTTCATTCATAATAGCCTCCTGCAAGTCTCTTGTAGAGCAAGTATACGAAGATCAGGGTGAAAAAACAAATACATTGTACTTCGAGTCTAAAATATTGACTAAATTAAACGATGAGTATACTATAGCTTAGTGTTCTAAACTTTATAATAAAAGGGTGAATGTGTGTGGAATCAGGCATACAAAAAAAGCCTCCCTATTTAATGATAGGGATCTTGTTTGTGGGTGCATTTGTATCATTTCTAAATAATTCTTTATTAAATGTGGCTTTACCAAGCATCATGGTTGATCTTGGTGTTGACGATTATTCAACTGTCCAATGGTTAGCAACAGGCTATATGCTTGTTAGTGGGATTCTTATACCTGCTTCTGCTTTCTTATTAACACGGTTTACGAATCGAAGTTTATATATTGCAGCGATGACAATCTTTACGATTGGAACAGCAGTTGCCGCGTTTGCGCCAAACTTTGCTCTCTTATTAACGGGACGTATGGTGCAAGCAGCTGGGGCATCAGTTATGGGCCCATTATTAATGAACGTCATGCTCATTAGTTTTCCACGTGAAAAACGGGGAACGGCGATGGGTATTTTCGGGCTTGTTATGATTACGGCACCGGCAATTGGACCAACACTATCGGGATACATTGTCCAGAATTACGACTGGCGTCTATTATTTGAAATGATCCTGCCTCTCGCAGTCATTAGCTTAGTGCTTTCTGTATGGAAGCTCGACAATGTCATGCCACAAAACAAAGAGGCAAAATTGGATTACTTATCCGTTGTGTTATCAAGTCTTGGTTTTGGTGGATTGTTGTACGGATTTAGTTCTGCGAGCGCAGATGGATGGACAGATACGTGGGTATTAACAACGCTCATTGTCGGAACAATTATGTTGGCGGCGTTTATTATACGCCAATTAAAAATGGAGGAACCGCTGCTGGATTTGCGGGCTTATAAATACCCGATGTTTGCTCTTGCGTCCATCATTGCTGCGGTAAATGCCGTTGCAATGTTCTCGGGCATGATCTTAACACCTGCTTATGTCCAAAGTGTGCGGGGGATTTCGCCACTTGATTCAGGTTTGTTGATGCTTCCTGGAGCGATCATCATGGGGCTCATGTCTCCAGTGACGGGACGATTATTTGATAAATTTGGTCCCCGGGTGATTTCAATAACGGGTCTTGTTATTACAGCTGTATCAACGTATATGCTGGCAAACTTACAGCTTGATACGCCGTATATGACGATCGTCATTATTTACAGCTTGCGCATGCTAGGTATGGCACTCGTGATGATGCCGATTATGACAAATGGACTGAATCAATTGCCAACGCGATTGAATCCACATGGAACAGCAATTAATAATACTGCGCAACAAGTATCAGGTTCAATTGGAACCGCGATCCTTGTCACGATCATGAACAGTGTCGCAAGTACGGAGGCAGGAAACATCCTTGCCGGCACCGATCCAGCTACAATGACCGAGGCTGCTTCCGCTGCTGTGATGCAACAATCGTTACTTGCGGGTATTCAATATGCGTTTTACGTCTCGCTTGTCATGAATGTGATTGCTCTCGTCTTAGCCTTCTTTGTTAAACGAGTTGATACAAGCATAGAAGCTGTACGGAAGATTGAAGAAGAATAACGAAAGCCTTTGCGACACCCTTATTGCGTAAGTGATAAGGGTGTTTTTTGATGCCTCATAAAAAAGCGATGAATTGGATACAGTATACCTATCTAGTCGATTCACTCAGAAAGGGGCGAGTAAAAATGCGTTCATTTTCAGGAAAAGTTGTGCTCATTACAGGTGGAGCAGGAGGAATTGGTATCGCCACAGCAAAAGCTTTTGCTGATGAGGGGGCAAAAGTGGCCCTTGTTGATTTAAAGGAAGACGCATTAAAAGAAGCCGCTACGAAAGCAGGTCTAGAAGATGCTTTGCTTTTAAGCGCAAATGTGACGAAAGAAGAAGATGTGGAACGTTATGTGAATGAGACATTGAACGCATATGGTCACATCGATATCTTTGTGAATAATGCAGGAATTAATGGGCAATTCGCAACAATTACTGAGCAGACGGTTGAGAATGTCCAGAACGTCTTAAATGTAAATGTTCTTGGTGTTTTTCTTGGTTTAAAATATGTGATGAAAGCCATGATTGAGAAAAAATCAGGTGTCATTGTGAACCTTGCCTCAAATGGCGGTCTCCTCGGCGCACCTGGAATGAGCGCTTACGTCGCCTCCAAACATGCCGTTATCGCCTATAACAAAACGGCTGCCCTCGCAGGTGCGGAGCACAACATTCGCTCTGTTGCCGTTTGTCCATCAGGGGTCGATACACAAATGATGCGCTCGATCGAAACAAATAGTATGCCAGGAAAAGAAGGCGATGCGAAGAAAGCATTTGAAGCATCCGTCCCATTAAACCGCTACGCAACAGCAACTGAAATTGCTGATTTTATCGCTTTTCTTGCATCAGATAAAGCTTCGTTTATCTCTGGATCGTACCATCGCATTGACGGTGGACAAGCGGCAACGTCGGTGTAAAGTTTAATCAAATCACGATCGCGTTAGATGAACTACACCCAAAAAGATAGAGTGGGACTCAACTTTTTGGGTGTTTTTATATGCGGAAAATAGTTGATGAATGTAAAGGAAATTGTTCAAAAATAAGTACAAGACACCCTAGGTTATGTGGATTTGAAAAAATATAACATAAACAGTCACACCGATAATGGATTAGAGTTTTTCAAGCCTCAGGTCCTAAAAGGATAAAGAGAAAGACGTCTATCCTGTTCAATTGAAATAAGATGTACTACACTTTATGAAACAAAATAAATACTGACATGAGCTTCTCATGAAGAGGATTGAAAATGAGTCAAAGAAGGAGTGCTTTTATGAACATAAAAATGCACATATGTCTAGAAGGTCTTGAACCAGCCATTGAACGAATCTTAGAAGTGGATGGTGCAACAACTCAACACACTGGCTGACCAAGGAAGAAGAAGAAGTGTATCGAAGCGAATTGAATGAACAATTTTATGAACTGCGTTTTAGCATTGGACCGGCTTTGGAAATAGAAAAAGTAGGCGAAACATTGGAGATTCAGTTGCTGGAACTTGCATCCACATACAAAAAGAATCAACCATGGAGTTTGATTGATTCAAGCGATTTACTTGTTTTTGAAGACCAAACTAAGGGACAGCAACTTTACTGTGTAGTCATGGGGCAGCTTGGTGAAGTGCTAGGAATGGCTGTATATGTTGGAGAAGCAGGCTATCAATCTATGATCTAGGTTCAAAGCGGTCAAGCAACTGGTTATGAACAAGACTGTTTACTGCTTTCTTTTAACGACCGGAATGAGTTTGATCAAGAGGATTATAAACTTATTAAACGGAATGGGTTTTCTTTTCGGGGCAAACAAGCTTGGCCCGTTTTCAGAAGCCATAAGTCGGGGTATTTTCCATGGCACCTGGATTATGAAGAGATGGAAACACTCAATTTCGCTCTTGAACAAACCCTTGCTGTTTTGCCAAATATGAAAGAAGACGGAGCTTTTTTACAAAGACATTCGGACGAATTGACAACATCTATCCTAACAAACGGAAATTCAATTTCTTCTAGCTGATACATTCTTAAAGACGGGTTATCGTCCTAAACAACTATCTGTACAATCGGAATTAGCGTTAAAAGTCGCTTACCCAATTGCAGCAGAGTTAGGGATACCCTTGAAAGAAGAGAAGACGACAAAAGTAAATCGAGTCATACGTAAGGCGTTTCAGTTTTAATTCGGGACTATTGTTAAAACAAGCACGCAGATGATAAATCCGCATGCTTGTTTTTTGTACAACGAAGAAAGTGAAGAGGATCGACTGAATAAGAAAGGCGTGCTTTATCGAGAGAGCACGAAGTAACCTGTAAACGAGTAACTAGAGAAAACGGATTATGTTCGGTAAAAAATAAACCAATTGGTTAGAAGGAAAGGAACGAAAAATGTCGAATGATGTTCTTACAAACACATCGTGTACAAATCGAAAGGATAAACCAAAATGGAGGCAGGAGGAGATGAAGGTGAACTTAGAAGCGGTTTTTTCAGGAGGAGCCAAATCAAAAAAAACATTTCAACAATTTCTTAAAAAGCATGTCGAACAGTTTGAAAGATATGACCAGAAAGAAGTGTACGAATACAGTCTCGGAAAGTGGGCTTAGTTTAATCAAAGAACAATTGGACAAGCAGACGATGAAACGAATTTACAATGAAGGCTACTACGCTTACTTTATGGACGAACAGTTAACGCTTGTTGACGCGGCAAAAATTATGGGGGTAGGAGCGAACAAAGTTCGTTATTACCTTGAGAAAGGCTTACTAATAGGAGAAAAAGCGCCGGATACTCATGGTTGGCTACTTCCAGCCTATCAATTTATCGGATACGCCGGCTGGGAAGCCTTCGCGGAAAAGCGGAGGGATGAGAGTGAGCGTGAATTTTATGAGAATAGGAAGTAGTGTTTCAATACTACCAATCATAAACAATCATGAAACGAAATAAGCTTTATCGGAGCAACTAATTCCTCAAATAGCTTTGGAGGACTTGCGGGATCATTTTAAATATATAAAACAGAATAATCGCATATTTTAGCAGGGTAGTTACTTACTGTATAGCCTCTACATGATGCAAGGGTGGAAGCAAGTGACGACTTTATTGATTGGTGGAACCACTCAAAGGGGGAGACATTTAGACTGCTGAAAAGAGATAGTTGAAAGGAAGAAAAGTGTATGAAACTTAGTACTGTAAAGGGCTTTGGTCCATTTTGGGTTGCATCGACGAGTACTTATTTTGGAACGTATATAACTACGTTTGCGTTACAAGTTTTAATCGTTGTGAATCAAAACGGTACCGCAATCGATGTTGGTTGGATTAATGCTTCAAGATGGCTACCGTACGTTTTTATTGGGCTATTGGCAGGCGTATTTATTGATAGGATGAACCGAAAGTTTATTCTCGTTACAACAGATATTGGACGTGGTAGTTTACTAATACTCATTTTTTTACTTTACAGTTTCGATATGATTAGCATGATATATCTTGCTTTAATTATGATCGCTTTTGGAGCTTTATCGATATTTAATGATGCAGCCTATCAATCGTTTATCCCCCAATTAGTGCCTCGTCCTTTATTAACAAGAGCCAATGCTCGTTTAGAGCAAAGTGCAGCAGTAGCAGAGACAAGTGGGCCAGCCTTAGCTGGTTGGATTACTGCTTTCATTAGCGCTCCGTTTACTTTATTAATCAATTCGGTATCCTATTTCATTTCGGGTGTTCTTATGAGTTTCGTTAAACAACCACATAAGACACCTATTCCTGTTTCAACCGGACCGATATTCCAATTACTAAAGGAAGGTGTAAATTGGGTTTATCGACACAAATATTTACGTATATTAGCCTTGAATACCCATGTTTGGTTTCTGTTTCACAGTATGACTACAACGGTCTTCATTACTTATGTACTTCTTGAACTAGGGTTAAGTTCATTTGTTCTTGGGATGACGTTAGCAGCTGCAGGAATTGGAGCCGTAGCTGGATCAACTTACTCTCCTTTAGTCGGTATAAAGGTAGGTGTTGGAAAAGCAATTTCTCTAGCCCGAATCCTTTATTGTCCCGCTGTTGGTCTCGTTGTCTTAGCTCAACCAATTCATTCAATGTCTGAAATGGGTACCATTAGCATGCTTATGGCCGGACAATTCTTATATGGTATAGCTATGGGAATAGAAGGTCCAAATGAGATGGGCTATAGACAGTCCATTACACCTCTACAGTTACAAGGACGAATGAACACAACGATGCGTTCTATTAACCGAAGTATGATCATCATAGGTGCACCGTTAGGCGGATTTATTGCTGACGCATTCGGGTCCCGTCATGTCTTAATGATCTCGGCAACTGGATTAGGGCTTTGTGCTATATGGCTTATGTTATCACCAATGCGAAATGTAAAGCTTGAAGAAGATTATGATGAATAGATGGCTGTTTTTAATCTACATCTAACTGGTCATCCTTCTATTAAAATTAAATTCCCGTCATTAACTCCTTAATTTCACACCACTAGATCTTAAAGGAACAGGAGCAAAGTGGAACAGGGTGAACGCTATAATGAAAAGAAATACGAGAGGAGGAGTTTAATGAAACAATATATGAAAACGCTTACCTTCATACTGGTAGTAATTCTAGTGAGTGTGTTTCAAACAGTGATTATTTAATATGGTATAAAAATTCGCTTATCGTTTCGATTGCCAATGCAATAGGGAGTGTCATTCTAACCTCCTTAGTTGCTTATGCGTTTTCGAGGTATAAATTTATCGGACGGAAAAACGGCTTATATATCTTTTTGCTCCTACAAATGTTTCCAGTCATGATGGCTATGGTCGCGTTATACATCTTTTTAAACATGCTAGGTCTGTTAGATACGCTTTCAGGATTAATATTGATCTACCTTGGCGGACAAATACCATTTAATGCCTGGTTAGTGAAAGGTTATCTAGATACAATTCCTCGTGATTTAGACGAGGCAGCTCGAATTGATGGAGCAGGACATTTAAAAGTGTTCTGGAGTATCATTTTACCTTTAGCAAAACCAATCTTAGCAGTAGTAGCTCTATTTAACTTTATGGCACCAATGTTTGATTTCCTGCTTCCATCGATTGTGCTTTCGAGTAAAGAAAATTATACGTTAGCGGTGGGATTATTTAACTTTATTAACGATCAGTTTTCCAATAACTTTACGAGGTTTGCTGCTGGTTCTGTCTTAATCGCTTTACCGATCGCAACCGTGTATTTGTATTTACAACGCTTTTTAATATCTGGTTTAGCAGCGGGTGGGACAAAAGGCTAAAGTAATGGTCATTTTCAAAAAATGAGGAATAGATTAGTTTTTGAAATATTTGTTTCAAGGGCGGCTGGCTGATATGCAAGTGGAGAGTGCGGTGAATTATTTTGAAGAAAAAGTAGGAGGAGAAGGATGTCTGTTACCATTAAAGATGTAGCTAAAAGGGCTAATGTCTCACCTTCAACAGTGTCACGAGTATTGTCAGACAGCAGTAAAATTAGTGATAAAACGAAAAGAAAAGTTCGTAAAACCATGGATGAATTAGGCTATCATATTAATTTTAATGCTCGTGTCCTTGTACAGAAAACAACGAAGGCGATTGGAATCGTAATGAAGCATTCTGCAAGTCAATCGATGCAAAATCCTTTTTTCCCAGAATTGTTGAGAGGAATTAGTGCCTTTTGTCATAAGAATGAATATATTATCTCATTAACAACTGGTGAATCCAAACAGGCTATTTTTGATGAGGTAGTCAAGATGGTTCAGGGTAAAATTTCTGCAGATGTTAATGCACTTGCAGTCATGAAAGAATTAAGGGAGAGAGGGATTGCCGTTCCTGAAACGATTAGTATTATAAGTTAAAGCAGTTTAATGGGCAATGTATCCGCTTATCAATCCCAGAACCAAAGCCGAATAGTATTCAATATGAAGAACAACTGAAAGATTATGTGAAAATCATCTTTAATAAAATTATTTAAATTGGCAATCAACCTAATGTGAAAAAAATACATATAATAATTTCTAGCCAAAGCTGCCTTCCTTTTGAGTTAGGGAAGCAATTAACGACAGATACGTATATGAAAGAATTGATAACATATCAATACTCAAGCACCTCATCTCCAGTATATCCGTGGGGAATTTCATTTACGAGCCAAGGAGTTAAATATGTTGAATGGATGCCCCCCAAGTCACACAATTAATGAATCAACATTAATATGTAATAGTATTAAGTAAAAATAAAAGTGATCAGTAATACTTAAAAGTATTACTGATCACTTTTATTATAATCCACAATTCAAGCGCCTTCCTTTTTAAGCTTGCTTGTACATGTGTGTATACTGATTGATTTAACGGATTTAATATAGATATCTTACCCACCTACTTTCTTTTTTAAAATTGTAGCACAATGAAATATGTATTTCACAGAGGGTTATATTTACGACTAGAAGCGAATGTGAGGGTAAGTACAAGTCTAAATGCAATTTTGAGTCCGGAATTCAAGTAATCCATTCCTAACAAATAAAAAAGCCGCACTATATTACGTCCCGCCTCTTGATACACATATGAGGAAGTCTATGCCTGCATCATCTAGAGCTGATTTACCTAAATTATCGAACCCTGTTAAGCCCCTGAACAAGTGCACAAAGGGGCGCATATATTAAACTTTATATTGATACTTATGGTGATCCAAAAAGAGATTGGGGCGGTTGGGAACCACGTTATTCCAAGAGCTTATGGAGGCAACCATGCGTTGGGTAATCTTTTCCATTAATAAGATCTGAACATCACAAAGTTACTGCTTGGTGGAATAGTTATTAAGAAGGAGGTTTATTATTACAAATGAATCCCATGGCTGATCTATTGACATCATTCAAATCAACTTTAGACAATAATGGGTATGTTAACACTTTTCAGTATGATGACATGACATTGGCTACTACTTGTAACGAGTTTAACGAAGCAATTGACACTCAATCTCTTGAAAAACTGGTTCAGAGCTTTCCTTCAATTCCGAGTGAGTATATTGAGTTTTTGAGAATCAATAACGGCGCAAAACTCTTTGAATATTACTCAATAGAATTGAATATGAATATAGGTGGTGGTTGCTACCTATATAGCGATAGAGAAATCTTTGATCATAATAAGAATTCTCAAATAGATTCATATCTCATAATTGGCTCTCTGTTAGATGGCTGTTTGCTGTTGGTAAGAAGAGATGTGAAGCCGAATGATACTCATTTCCAAAACACGCTATTGTTAATGGATGATGGCGGAGGCGTTAGTGAGCTTAAGATGGATTTTTTAATGTTCCTTCACAGGTATTTAACAGCGCAAGGAGCGAGCTTTTGGGAATGGCATAACCAATCTATGGAGAAATATTATGAGGATTTGAAGAAAAAGACAGATCAAGGTGGGGCCCCTCGCTTTTAGTAGATTAATTTTCTCAAGGGTTGTTGGACTGGGGTGTTTAGTGTTTATATCGGTCATAATGGAACGAGGTGTTACGATTTTTAAGTCTAAAGTAAGCATAATAATTCAAAAACACGCTGGATGTTTAATCCAACGTGTCTTTGAAACCTAATCAAAACAAACAATTCCCTGATTCTCGATTGCTTGAGCGCGTGCATCGGCAATGCCACTAATTCGTTTCATATCGCTATATGAAGAGAATGGTCTGAGCTGAATGATTTGTGCAGCTCGGTCTGGACCAATTTCGTAAATTGCTTGCAACTCTGATTCCGAAGCACTGTTAATCTTAACAGAACCAGCAGCACAGCTATCGCTAGATTCACTTTCAGTTGAACTTGAACTAGATTCGGATGCTGAAGCTATGTTCGCTTCGGCTTTAGCTGTTTCTAAGTCTTCATTTAGCGCTGAGACTTCATCTTCCAAGTTAGAGATTTTGTTGTCTTTCTCTGAAAGGTTATCGTCTTTTTCAGTGATTTTTTCGTTTAAGGAAGAAAGTTCTTTTTCATATTCTTCTTCTAATTCTTGTTGTACTTCATCACGAAAGTTTGTTTTCATTGTATCAAGTTGTTCTTCAAGATCTTCAATATGTACAGTTAGTTCGTCAATCTCGGCTTCTTTTTCTTTAACGGTTTCTTCTAGCTCTTCAATTAAGGTATTTGCTTCTTCGAGTTCGTTGTCCGCTGCCGTTGCCTGCTCTCCATCAGAGCAACCAGATAGAATACTTACAATAAACAAAAGTGAAAGAGCTAAAAAAGGTGCTTTCCTAATTGTAAATGCATTTTTTCTGAGGCTTAAGCCAAGAAGTAATGTTGCTGTAAAGATAATAAATGATAATATTAACAAGTTCATACAAAACCTCCCAATTCATTAATATGATATAATCATACTAATATTAAAGCCCTATGTCACGATTAATTTCATTAATTATAAATTAACAGAAGTTCGTGCCTATTTTTTTGCTCTGAAATTTAACGGAAAGCTAAAAAAAGTAGGAGGAGAGTCATTGTTATGGAACAAACTTATTTTGAATTGAAATACGGAGTTCAAGTATCTAATGAAAAAATTAGTCAGCTTTTCAAATGTTCTAATCAGGGTGGCATGAGACGTTCTCTTAAAACAAATTCGTTAATTCTAATTTCTGATAAAACAAAACTATACCATGATCGTGAAGAAGAAAAGATTTTCTATTACACCGGCATGGGGAAGAAAGGTAATCAAAGTCTGCATTTTCAACAAAATAAGACACTAGCGGAATCGCAGACAAATGGTGTGGACATTCATCTATTCGTGGCCTATAAAAAAAGGATTTATACATATAAAGGTCAATATGAGTTAGTTGAGGATCCATATCAAGAAGAGCAAAAGGATGAGGATGGAAACGTGAGGCAGGTGTGGATTTTTCCTTTAAGAAGGAGAGTGGATCAAAGTAAAGAAAGTCACACAGTCTATCAGCTAACAAACGAAAAGAAAGAGAAACAAGATACGTGGGACTTAATCGGGAAATTGGCTGTGAAAGAAGTTGACCACTCAGCTCTTACATATGGAGAGACGGTGATACCTAAACGAATCAGACCGTTTTTTGACTCAAAAGATTTAAAACAAGGTAAAGAAAGAGCAATCAAGCTACAAGTGGGAACACAAACATTTATCGCAAAAGTTCGAGTCGATTCACAGCTTTCAGCGCGGTATAAGATGAGGTGGGAGACCGCCTTTACTCAATTATTAAATGAATCTAGTATTGAAGATGAAGGGAATAAGCTTAAAATTGTATTTTTAAAACAACAAGATGATATATATTGGATAAATCTATCAATGATAGAATCAAATGTGATTGAAGCGGATACAATCGCTGAAGAAATTGAAGAGTATGGAGCACAGACAGAAGGTGCTGTGGTCACTTATTACGGCAAGCGTTATGAGCGTGACTCATATAATCGAGAGCTAGCAATTCGAATACACGGCTCAACTTGCGTGGCGTGTCATTTCAATTATGAAGAAATGTACGGTCCAAGAGGAAAAGATTACATAGAAATCCATCACAAAAAGCCGCTTAGTACCATAGGTGGAGAAACGGAAATTGATCCAAAAAAAGATTTAGTTCCGCTCTGTGCAAACTGTCACCGAATGATTCATCGGCGCAAAGATGAAGTGTTAAGTGTAGAAGAGTTGAGAGAGATGATTAAAAAGTATAAATCAAAGAAATAATATATGTCGTTTACTTAAAGCGAGATATTTGCGCAAAATAATTTGCATTTTTATATGGAGTTTTCTTTTTTGATAAATGAGCACTTCGAGATTTGTACGTTTAAGCGTACGACCCTCACCCTTAATCTCGTTTACAATCAAGTAAACGAGATTTTTTAATGAGGTGATCCCATGCAAACCCGCCAACAGCTAATTTCCAGCCTTCTCACCGAAGCTGCTTATTCCATCAGCACTGCGCCCAGCTCAAATATAGTCAAGTCAGTGCAATCCAAAGTCTACACGCTTCTTCACCAAAGAATTCACACCGCATACCCATCTGACATCCTCTGCTTTCCACACCAAGACACCCCAACCAGCAGCAAATATCCAATCTGGCTCATTACATTAGATCCCTTCCATCATGAGCAAGCCCACCAATCTCATTGCTTTTCCATATCCATCGCAATCGCACAATGCGGAGAACTTCATTGTGGCTTCGTCTACGATGTGTCCGCAAACAAGCTTTATCATGCTAAAAAAGGGCAAGGTGCTTATCTCAATGAAGAGCTTTTATATCGCGAGGAGATCATACCGTTAAATGAAGCGAAAGTGCGTATTGATTCGCCCTTCGTTAGGGATTCGCAACCAAGGAAACCTGCGTATGTTCAAATTGCTAGCAACAGTTTTCCTACCGCATTAGAAATTTGTCATGTAGTGGAAGGGGAGACGGACCTTTATCTCACAATGTCGCAGTCACCCCATGCTTTTGCTGCCGCGAGTTTAATTGCACAAGAAGCAGGGATAAGACTAATGACAATGGAGGGTGAGAAAGTAGACTGGAGCAAAAGATCGAGTCTTTGGTGTGGGGTGGTGTAACTTATCTAGGTATAACTTTCAATGCGACTATTCGTTTAATTAAACATTTGATTAATTCTTTAAATCTCGCAAATTCACGAATCTTTTCATGTAAACTAATACTAAAATACAATAATTAATAGATAGAATGAACCGACTGAAGAGATAGGACATCTACATAAAATAAAACAAAGAGGTGCCCCATGCCAATTGAAATGTCGATATGGAAAGTAAATGATACGATTACGAAACTAGACTATGAACGAATTGAATCTGAACAGAAATTGGAAGAGACGCTTGTAGAGGATTTCTCCATTATTTCAGATAGTCTGTTAGTCATTGGTAGTCAGGTGAAGACGACTTTTAATAAACGAATTGATATTTTGGCGATTGATGAACTAGGTAATTTAAGTATTGTTGAGTTGAAAAGAGACAAGACGCCGCGAGAGGTTGTTGCTCAAGCCATTGATTATGCTTCGTGGGTTCAAGACCTGACACTAGAGGATATCCACCATATCTATGAGAAATGTTTTGACCGTGATTTGGAAAGCGCATTTCAAGAGAAATTTGGTTATGTGCTTCCAGAGGAAGTAAATGTGAATCATGATATTTTAATTGTTTGTACCGAGTTGGACCTTGAAACAGAGCGAATCCTCAATTATCTGTCCTCCAATTATGGGGTGCCCATCAATGCAGTATTCTTTAAGTTTTTTAAAGACAATGGAAATGAATATTTGTCTCGTAGTTGGTTAATTGATCCATCGATTGTTGAAGAAAAAACCTCGAACAGCGCGACAGAGGGGAAAAAAGAGAAGTGGAATGGGCGAGATTTTATCTTTAATTTTCAGAGCGATGAGGATTGTAGAAGCTGGGAGGATGCGGTGAAGTATGGATTCGTTTCTGCTGGGAATGGAAGTTGGTATACAAGAACAATAAAAAATCTTAAAGCGGGACATCGTATTTTTGTTTATATGCCATCAAGAGGATTTTTAGGGGTGGGCATTGTTAGACATGAATACCAGCTGATGAAAAATGCGCAAGTTCATTTTGACGGAAAGCAGCAGTTTTTAAAAGACTTAAAGCTTAAAGCTTCTAGAATGGCTCATGACATTGATGACGAAGAGCGATGCGAGTATGTTGTTCCGGTTGAGTGGATCAACACGCTCCCGGTTTCTGAAGCGTACCAATTCAAAGGAGTTCGGGCAAACCAAAATACGGTTTTTAAATTGCGCCATCAATTTACACAAGAGAAGTTAGAGGAACGTTTTGATTTGATGTAGAGATTGATTGATTATTTAACTTAGCTTAAATGTTGAGTAATTCCAAGGATCGTATTATCTACGCAACACATCGCTAGACTCTTTCTCTTAAGTCCTATAAACTGGAAATCATTACATGGAATATGAAGGTGAATGTTGCTTTTTTTGAGAGATGGAAGTTTGACTATTTTAAAATGAAAAGTTTCATGTACCTATACCAGTTGAAAGGATACGAATGGATGAAAGTACTTGATGTGCAAGAAGTGATTGATGCGATTGATCAGATCAAGGAAGCCAAACAACGGGATTCCGAAAACATTGAGACCTTGCGGGCAAGCATCCAGAAAATTCAACATCTAGAGTCCTTACAAGGAGAAGGCGGAGACGCGATCAAAGACCATTTCGCTAGGCTCCATGTGCCTGTTTTAGAAGCGTTTCATTTGGTTATACGGCAATATATCGAGCGGTTAGACATCATAAGGTCCAACCTACTTGGCTTTGAATCAAGTTCGGCCATTGTCCGAGAGGAGTTTCTAACAAACGATATAAAAAATGGGCTTGATCGAATTGAGACAACGGCAACGGAAGACGCTACTGAAATTGAATCGATTCGAACGTCGATTAGTGATATCCTCTCTCTACCAGCCTTTTCAATGGAGACTGTATTGGGGCATGTTGATCGAGGCAAGGATCGTGCGGCGGAAACCGTTGAGAAGTTACACGCATTGGACGAAGAAAATGAGGCGTTGCTTGGGCAAGCAGAGAGCACCCTTCAAGAAGTAACTACTGTGGTTAACCAAGTGGCTAACTGGTCAAGTGACGGTGCAATTCTTTCGGCGGATACGCTGGCTGAAATTGATGCTAACTTAGAATCCCTTTATAGCAATCTTGTAACCGAAGCGATTCATATGGCACCAGATTCCTACACGATTGATCAAAATGGACAAGTGATTAGTTCCTATCAAAATGCACTCCCGCTCGAATTCTTAACAACTGGAGCGTATGCGAATATACCTGGTGGACTTAAGGCGATGAGTTGGTATTACATGAATCACCTCCCCGTCAGTGCGATGGTCAACGACGAACAAGCCATTCAGGCATGTCTGGCTCCAGGAATGGAAGGGCACACCGTTGCGACAAGTCGCTACCAACAAGCAATTAATCTCTTTGCGATTCAAAACGGTCTATCGAATGAGACAACCGTTTCACTCGTTCAATTAAACCAGCAAATGCATAGGCTATTCCCTATTCAATACGAGTGGATGCAAGCGCAGTTATATACTGAAATGCACAGCGGTTCGTACCAAGCTCGTCCTGTCCAATCAGGTGTAGATGAATGGTCGAATGTGAATGCATTTAATGACGGTGCATCTGGCAAACAAGTAAAAGCTGGCGGAGACCACGATTTTACAGATGAAGAAGTCGCAGGCATTCAAGAGTATCTTAAGAATGGCGGAAGTTCAACGAACAACGTTAAGATGACGGCTGAAGAAGCATATGCTGGACTGACAAACGATGTTCGTGTGGGGCATAGTGCAGATGGTCAAAGTTATCAGAGCAATATCAACATGTTTATGCCAGCGGCTGAATTTGTCTTTGGAGATTTTGTTACACTAATTGATGCAAATGCATCGGGACTTGATAAGGCGATGGCAGCCACCTTTATCTTAGTCAAACCCGTGAAAGTGGCAGAAATGGGTTATGATTTGGCTAGGGTGAGGAAGGTAGATGGTGGGGGAAGTGTTAGAAGAGAAGCCAAAAAAGTAGATGACTTAATTAATGATGCCAAACCAGGTAGACCAACTAAAGGAAGATCAACTCAATATGAATTATCGGGAAACTTCGATAAAGCATTGAGGGATTTTGAGGCTCTTAACCCGAAAATTACTAAGAACTTGCCAGATTTAAAAATAGGAACTCTGCAAGATGGAAGGACTGTACTTGTAAGAAAGAAAAGTAGCGATGGACGTCCAACAATTGAGATACAAGAAGGAAAGACTAAAACAAAATTCCGGTATAAGTAGAAGGAGGAAAAATGATGGAGCAGTGGGAAAGATGGTTACCATTAAATGGGTTACCGCCGCAATTATACAATGAATCTTTTATTGACAATAAAGAAGGAGTCATTTTGGAATTTAGTGATGAGAGTGAGAAGAGAACAATAACAGTTACTTTTGATAAAGGGGTATTATCTTATAGAAATACAGATGAAGGTTCATTAATTAAGAAGCTAAGTCAACTAGATGATCAATACGGAGTTGAGTTCTATAGTGAATGGACTTTATTTAAAGTTAGAAATTCAAGCTACATTGATTGGTTTTTAGACGAAAGTTCTGGTGTGTATAAGCAAGATCAAATAGTGCATTATGTTTTCTTAACCCCTGACGATGTTATTGAAATACTATCAAGTTATGAACCAAGCGTTATGATGAAGTAAGGTGTAATAATATGAGTAAAATTGAACAGTTAATTAATCAAATAAAATCTACAACTCACTGCGACGTCCTAGAGCACGTTCATTTACCAGAAATTGATGAGAAACATATATTACCTGAAGACTTAAAAGAATTTTATCGTCTCTGCGGTGGAGCATCGTTGTTCACAAACAAAGATTATCCATTTTATATTGTACCTCCAGAAGAATTCGTCTTGGAAAATCCAGTTATTGTTGGAGAATTATGTGAGGAAGATATCTCGTCAGATTGGTACATCGTATGCAATGATGGAAAAGATGAATATCTAACAATTGATCTAAATAAAGAACGCCTAGGTAGATGTTATGATAGTTTTTTTGATCGTCATGGTTTAGTAGGTGAATCACAAATTGTTGGTTTCTCATTTACTGAGTTACTTGAAAGATTATTAGAAAAGAGAGGCGAGTATCTTTACTGGTTAGAGAGCGATTTTACCCCTCTTGGAGATGCATATGACGACCAATAATGAACTCTCCAGTAATTTGCTTTGATATGATATATAGGACTCAAAAGCGACTTTATTAAAATACTTACATCAATGTTACTTACCAAACCAAACTGTTAGTAGATCTAGAATTGGATTGCACAATGTAATGAAGCATGTGGGTGACTTATAAAAAGAGGTATAAGATTGAAAACAGACTTGTTAATGGAACATTAATTAGGGACTGGTGCAAACACTTTTGCATCAGTCTTTTATAATGGGACGTAATAATCCAGACACAGAAAGGTTTATTACTGATTCTGGTGATTCAATTTATTATAGAGACAGTCCTTATGGGGATATGGCAAGCCGACAGGATTACCTAACTTTGTAAAATTGAAATGTTTGGCACAAAAAATTATTCTTTAAAAAGAAGTGTCCCTATCTTGAGAATTGTTGTAGGTAAAGCGTTTACCAAGTTAATCCACATTCACACCACGCAATATACAGAGATGGATCATGGAGCTTTAAGGAATAGTATTTTTTGGGAGGATTTTTTATAATGAATATGAAAAAAGCAGAATTTAAATTAAAGATCAATGGCAGAAAGTATTTTGCGGACGAACTGTCTTGCTTGGGGTGCAGTTGGCCGATATCTTATCTATTTTAAGACCATTTGTACAAGAATGTAATTGGTACGTACACGATTTAAATGGGAGTAGTGAAATTGCATTGACAGAGTTGTTTCCAGAGGATTCAAAAGGAATTAGAATAGTCACTTCAACAGAAATGTTAATTGAGAAAGTAAAAGAAGTTAATCAATTTGAGTCTGGTGTCTTTATCGCTATAAGTAATGATAAATATATCAAATGGGATGATAGAGAATTACCCGAGACGGAGGAAGAAGAAGGGCTTCAACATTCTTCGGCAAAAATTGAAATTAGAGCATTCGATTTCTCTTATTATGAGATCTATGGAACAAAAGTGGAATTAAAAGAAATGATAGAGCAAAAACTATTATTAAATTTAGAACGGGGAATTTAAGAAGAAAACTATAAAAAATCTCTCATAGAATGTATACCGATGAATCTCTGTTATTAAACGACTTAACACAAATCTAATCAAGAGGTGATATATGAACATTACTGCATACGAAAATGCAAAATTAATTATATCTCAAAATCCGTCTGTTGCAGATTTTGTGGGGGGTTGCTCTGACGAGGCTTTGAAAAAAGCAGAGGTACTTTTAGGGGTAGAATTATCTGATCAGTACAAAGACTTTTTAAGTACATTTGGGGCGGGTAATTTTGGAGCGCAAGAAATATTTGGAATTATTAATGATGATTTTGAAAAATCGTCTGTCCCTGATGGTATATGGTACACCTTAACGGAGAGGGAGGAAAGTAATTTACCCAGAGATCTTCTTATCATTTACGATACGGGAGCTGGCGAACTTTATTGTCTCAAGTATTTAGATTCTCATCTTAACAAAGAACCGATTGTTGTTAATTATTTTCCAGGTTACAGTCTTCAGAATCAACCCTATAAAATCATTGCAAATGACTTTGGTGAGTTGCTTCAAATGTTAGTCAAAGAAGAGCTTGAGTAGAAATGAATATAAGATTATGAGCCTTAATAGTGTGATTTCATTAAGGCTGCTTTGTGTTTCGATACTAATGTTAGGTTATGACTTAGGAAGGATGTTGGTGGGGGAAGTAATACTAAAAGTGTTGGAAATGTAGTTCCCCATAAGAATGGTGACGGTAACAACCTTGATGACTTTGTTAATCCTCATGCACAGAAGCATATGGGTAAGTATGTCTGAGATAGATTAGGGTTTTTTTGAGTGGAAAACTGTGAAGAACTTGATGGTGAGTGAAAAAGCCAATCAAGTTCTTTTTTAGTATGATGCTGGATACGTTGGTACTGTAGGTAAGGGTGGTAGCAGTAAAGTTAGGAATTTGTCTGGAGGGAACAAGGCTGCAGTTAATTTTTTCGAAGAAGTAACTAGAGGGTATAAATCTGAAAGGATGCTTGGTAACTGAAAAAGGCTAAGAATGATGGAACAACTATAACTTACAGACCTAAGTCTAATTCAGATGGAACCCCAGCTATAGATATTAATGGAGGAGTAAATTACAAACAACAAAAAATTCACTTTACAGAGTGATTGGAGGAGAGTCATGCATACTCGATTAATACAGAAATCGATGCAAATCAAACTGCTTTGCTAAGTAAGGTAAATGGTGCAACGATAACGAAAATGTCGTTTGAAGAAGTGGGTGAATTTGTACTATCTGTTCTCATTGAAAGTACAACGGTTAATCTTCTAATTATAAACAATCCTGTCGAGGAAGCTGATGAGGATGAATATCCTAAGTTTGAAATAAAAAGTGTTAATGATCAACCGCAAAATCTAGAAGAAGAAGTTATGGTGAAGATTGTGGAAGGTGTTGAGGTTATTAGAGATAAAATCACCTGGCAAAATGATAATCTAAATTGGGACGTCCGAAGTGATATCGCCATTAAAATTAAATTTAAAGAAGAACAGATCTGCTTAATTGCACATGATTCATTGGCAGGGTTTATAAAAAAAGAATTCATAAAAAGTGAAGATAGAAAGGAGGAAGACTTATTATTAGATCAGTTCTGGTCAATGAAAACAGATCTACCTCAATCTCATGAGCGGGAGAGAATAATGGTTTAATCCTGTGTATTAAGAAAGTATGATTTACATGGACATTAATTATGATACTGCTGAAATTTAAGGAGCAAAGTTAGAGAAGAATACAACGTTAATTTTCACACAGAACTAGAATTAGGGGGTCAATTTTATGGATTTAACAGCTGAAATTGTTCCATATCAATCTATAGGTGGTATTAAAATAAAAAGCATCTTGTCGGAAAATAAAGAGTTGATAGAAGGAAATCATTTCAAGTATGAAATGTATAATTACTTCTTTATCAAATATTATCTCGATCATCTACTAGAAATCCATGTCAATGTTTTGTCTGGTGAAGTATTTAAAATAAGTGCTTTTGAGGGGTATAAAGGGAGTTTACAAGGTGTTCAAATTGGTACTATTTTAAGCGAAGATAGAAAAGCAGAAATGGAATTTGATGATTTCGAGGAAATTTTTATCTACAATGGAGCAACGATTGAAACGGAGCTTGTACTCAATCCAGACAATAATAAGTGGGAAGACAAGGTAACGTGTATTTCCGTTTATACAAAAGAACTAGAGTAGGATACAGGGAGTAAGGTGAGTTTTTACGTCCAGCTTACCGTATGCAGAAAAAACAATCTCAATTAGGAGTTGACCAAAAGTGAAAAAGTACATGGGCGTTTTTGCGGTAACGTTTATTTTGCTTGGCACAAGTGGAGTAGGATTCGAATCGGCTGAAGCGAAAGGCAAACATGACACATTACCTTACCAAACTGGAGATGTTATCGAAGCAAGAGATAAGCATGATACGCTACCAAAATAATAGTGGATTAAAGAAGAGATGACTTTGATATAAAAAAATCTGTCCATAAGTATACCTTATGGGCTATTTTTAATTATCTTGAAATATGGCATTAGGTTTTAAAGACTACTTCTGACTAACTACGTTAATACATTTATGACATTATTTCATTGCATCTTCCATCAATTGGTAGACACTTTCGTCGGGTTTCTATGGACCAATAATGAGAAGGTGGGGAGGTGATCAAAGACCATTTCGCTAGGCTACATGTGCCTGTGTTAGAAGCGTTTTACTTGCTCATCCGGCAATATATCGAGCAGTTAGACATCACCTGATCAAACTTATTTGGGTATGAATCAAGTTCGATCATTGTCCGAGAAGAGTTTCTTACGAGAGATTTTAAAAACGGGCTTGACCCAATCAAAACAGATGCAAATGAAATTGAATCGATTTGATATCCTCTCGCTACCAGCATTTTTGGGTGCGTACTATTTTGGGGCTTGTTGATTGAGGCTACATCTGATCCTTATTCGCCACCAATCCAAATAACTGCAAACTGAGAAAACATCCACATAACCTCTCATTTATAAACAATACGTTGGGGAAAACGGTTGTTATAAACAAAAAAGAGAAAATAGTATAAAGAAATGGACTTATCCACTGTGGATAAGTCCATTTCTATTGATGACAATATAGGGGGAAAAAACAGTAGTTGAACAGCAGTTATAAGGGGAAAAACCGGGTGGTTATATTTTAGTGGAAAAAGTAGAGAAGTCTTTACTACACAAGCACTTGAGCTGCTTAACAACAATGCACGAACACTCTATTCTTATGCGGTGCTCGAATCAATGGTTTTCCCTCTCAATCTGTTAGACCTATGCTGCTGCTACTAAAACCATAGAGTCTTACTTGTGCATATTCTAGTAAACAGAAAAAGTAGGTTATGAATGAAAGAACGTCACTGCCTTTTCTGTGTTCGGGAATCGTATGTGTGTCGTATTCTCACAGATGGCTTACAAGACGGATTAACATGCTCAGCTTCTCATTCTAAGTATTGTGGTCAAAAAGCTGTCGGCAAACCTGTCGGTAAAAACGTGAAAAAAATGAGAGGAATGCATACATTTCAAAGGTTTGAAGGGAAGAAAGCTGTCGGTAAACCTGTCGATCAAAATCGAAGCGAATGATAGGGGTTCTCTCCTATACCAAACTTGCGTCAAGTGTTAATACACGTTTAGTGATCAAACTCAGTTAAGTGATTTTCATAAAGTCTTTTAGAATGTCTAGCTTTAACAATTGGTAATTTTGAATAGCGATAGTGCGAGCCGACCATTGTGTTTAGATGGTCGGCAATTTGATGAGCAATAGATTTTTTTGCAGTTATCATCATACAACAAAAAACACTAAGAGTTATGTTGATATGTGGAAAACCGTCTTTTTTTGTCGGGCTTAAACGAGGTTTGGCATGGCTCGCATTAGGGGGAGCGCTTTTGCTAACCGCTTTGGTAGCTTATAATCAAGTGCCATTTATTTTAGCGAGTGGTGGGTTCAACATGAACACATTCCTTGGGCTTTATGGGATTGCTGTATGACGGTGTGATTAGGAATTGGATTAATGGTTTCTTTTAGAGAAGTAAGTCAAAATTTTTTAGGTGCTCTCCGTCGTTTTTCACAGAGTACGTATGTGGTTTAGTTGTTTCATGTGGCGATTGTCGCATTTGTGCAATATTTTCTTCGTGATTTACCTGGCCCCGTTTTTGTTCGCTTTCTACTTGAATGTATTGTAGCAGTAATACTCAGCTTTGCTTTTGCTCATTTTATTCGCAAGAGCATATTCGTCCGAAAATTTATTTAAACGTTAACGATAGTTTAGAAAAAGATAAGATTTTTTTAAGTCAAAGGTTAGATGTCGTGATTAAACTGAACCAATAAGAGAAAGTTGATTTAAAGGAGGATATCGGTAGAATGGAAAGTGTCTTGAAGAAGATAGGGAAATGGATGGCAACTTACAGGTGGGGCGTCGTAGGCGTCTGGATCGTTCTTCTTGTGTTTGGGGGTTATTACGCAACTCAAGTCAGTGGGTATTTAACCGGAGGAGGGTGGGGCGTTCCTGATTCTGGTTCCTATCAAGCTTACGAATTGATTTCTGAAGAGTTTGAATCTAGAGACGCGACATCTTTAACGTTTGTGATGAGTCATAATGAATATGAAATTGGTTCGCCAGAATTTACAGAAGCACTTGAACAAGCGTCTGCTTCTTTATCGGATGAAGCGGAAATTGATAGCGTATATACGTGGCTAGATGCTGAAGACCGTTTAAAGGATCAATTTGTTTCAGAGAATTTCGATACAAGTATCGGTTTTCTTGAAATGAACGTCGACGAAGGCTTCGCTCAGAAAGTCTTGCCCGATATTCAAGAGCGTTTAACCGAATCGATTCAAACAGAGGGATTCAACGCAACCGTCTTAGGTGCACCTGCATTTTGGGGAGAGATGAATCAACTGAGCCAAGCTGGTCTTGAGAAAGCACATTTGTATGCATTGCCTATTATCATCTTTGTGTTGTTGCTTGTGTTCCGTTCTGTTGTTTCCTCAATGACACCTTTGCTTTTATCGGGTTTCTCTATTGTGGCGTCGCTCGGGGTTTTGTATTTCCTTGCGCAAGGTATGGAACTATCTATTTTTGTTCTCGATGCAGCCATGATGCTAGGTATTGGTGTAGGAATTGACTTTGCTCTAATATTTGTCAAACGATTTCGAGAACAATTGGAAAAAACAAACGGCAATCATATTAAGGCAGTTGAGGAAACGATGGGAACTGCAGGACACGCTATTTTATTCTCAGCTTTAACGATTATCGGTTCAATGTCCGCAATTCTGTTCGTTGACATTGCTGCTGTCCGCTCCATTGCCTTAGGTGTAATCATTGTTGTTTTCTTCTTAATGTTAACGAGCTTGACCTTATTACCTGCATTTTTGGCGATTCTGGGTACGAGGGTCAATGCGCTTAAAATTCCGTTCATGACCATTCGCACGATGCCTAATCAACAAGGCAAGTGGTATCGCCTCGCTCATCGGGTCATGAAGCGTCCTGTTCTTTATTTCGCAGGTTCAGTCTTCTTTTTACTCGTTCTCGCTTGGCCAGCACTTGAGCTTGAAGTGTCTACGCCAGATTCGCGTATGCTTCCTGAAGACACCCAGGTTCGTAGTGGGATAAGTGATTTAGAAAATGGCTTTGGAGTAGGTTATTCCGCTCCGATTCAAGTTGTTGTTTCTGCAGATGAAGGGGAGTTAACTGATACAGAAACGCTATCAAACCTTCAAACGCTACAAGAAGAACTGGAAGGTATCGCCAATGTTGATGAAGTCACTTCACTGCTTTCGTTTTTCCCAGATATGGATACAGAGATCATCAGTTCAATTCTTACTGAAAATCAGGATCAGTTAACCGATGATGAATGGATGATGCTTAATCGGAACCTTGGTGAAAACAAAGATGTGGCTGTCTTTGATGTTATCTCCAATGATTATTCCTCTAGTGAAATCAATCGAGCGATTGTGAGAGAAATTCGAGAAATTTATTCTACGAACGAACATTGGGATGTGTTTGTAGGTGGAGAAACTGCTGAAGGAATGGATACCAGTCAATTATTGAATGACAGCTTGCCTGGCGTATTGGTATTCACATTAGCCTTATTGTTTGTTGTGCTAGTGGTAACGTTTAGAAGCTTGGTATTACCGCTTAAGGCCATTGTTATGAACATACTTTCGCTTGGCGCCACGTATGGCGTACTCGTCGCTGTCTTTCAATGGGGTTGGGGATCGGAAATTTTTGGTTTTGGTGAATTTGGTTTTATTCAGAGCTTTATCCCGATTTTGTTGCTCGGTCTCTTATTTAGTCTAAGTACGGATTACGAAGTGTTTTTATTAAGTCGTGTTCAGGAAGAATATATGAAAGGTATTTCTAATGAAGAAAGTGTTGCTTTAGGCTTAGAAAAAACGGCACCAATGATTTCTGGCGCAGCCCTTATTATGGTAGCTGTTTTTGGATCATTTGCGTTTGCTGGTGTTCTTCCAATGCAACAATTAGGATTTGGAATGGCCCTTGCCATTGCACTTGATGCAACGGTAGTCCGACTGTTTTTAGTTCCGGCAACAATGAAGCTTCTAGGAGATTGGAACTGGTGGCTGCCATTTAAACGATCACAGCGCAAGAACAAGCAAGCCGAGAACCGTTCAATTAGTTAATATACCATTTTGGAGGCTTGAATTTAGCTTATAATGGAAAAGAAGGAGAATGAAGGAGGGTCCATAGAATGTCTATCCGAGTAAAGTTAATTATCTCTTATGTTTTAATGACCATTATTCCAATCGGGTTATTCGTGCTTTTCCTTCATCTTCTTTTTCATCTATTTCTAAATAATATAGAGGAGATGAAAGATTTTTATCAGGTGGAGGATGGAGCGGTAGAAGCGTTTTTTTATGAAGAACTTGCAGCTATAACAGAATTAAAACAAGTTGCGCTAACGGATTCCAATAACCTGTTGGACGAATCTTTTATAGAGCAATATGAAAATGTGCTGGGGCATCGACAAATTGCTATTATTGTTCGAAAGGACGATCAAGTGGTAGGGCGATCTTCACCAGAGAGTCTATCACTCCTTCCAGCTCATCAGTTAGCGGTCAATCAAGAATATACGAATCATCAAGGTCATATTGGTGAAGGTGATCAATCGTGGCTATTTACAGGAACGGATTTTTACTTTGATGATGGGAGCAAGGGCTCACTCTTTTTTACACTCGATGTAGAACCCGTGGATTCTTTATTAACAAATGTTATTCCACTTGTTCTTGCGGGGTTTGTTGTTGTCTTTTTATTAACAAATGCTTTGATTACCTATGTCATTTCGAAACATTTAATTAAGCCATTAAAAAAACTGAATGTTTCAGCAGGTGAAATTGCAAATGGAAATTTAAATCAGGAGACAGGTATTGTACGTAACGATGAGATTGGTAATTTGGCCATGACTTTTGAAGATATGAGACTGAAATTAAAAAAATCGATTGAGATTCAGGAGAAATATGAAACAAATCGTAAAGAACTAATTAATAACATATCTCATGATTTAAAGACTCCCATTACTTCCATTAAAGGTCATGTTCAAGGAATTATGGATGGCGTTGCTCAAGACCAGAATAAGCTAGAAAAGTATGTACAGGTCATTCATTTGAAAGCTTCTGAAATGGATAAACTTATTGATGAGCTCTTGCTATTTTCGAAGCTTGATCTAAACAGCATTCCCTTCCATTTTGAGAACGTCAACGTTTGTGACTATATGAATGACATTATTGAAGCGTTTCAAGATGAATATGAAGACGTTAAGATCTATGCTGACTTAAACATCCATTCTAAAACGCATGTTATGGCTGATCGAGCTCAACTATATAAGGTATTTGCCAACCTTTTAGCAAATAGTGTGAAATTCATGAACAAAGACAGCAAAGAAATAATTCTATCCGCTAGTGTGCAGGAGAAATTTGTGAAAATTGCCATTTCAGATAATGGGCAAGGAATTGAAGAGCAGGATTTGCCTTTTGTGTTTGATCGTTTCTTCCGTGCAGAGGCGTCTCGGAGTTCCGAACGAGGGGGAAGTGGAATAGGCTTAGCGATTGTAAAGCAAATTATTAAAGCTCATCATGGCACAATGGGTATAGACAGCAAAGTCAATCAAGGAACAACGATCCATTTTACGTTGCCAGTTGCCGATGTAAACGATAAAAGGGAGAGACAAGATGAAACGGATACTGATTGTTGAAGATGAGAAGAGTATATCTGAATTACAGAAAGATTACCTTGAAATTAATGGGTTTGAGGTAGAAATTGAACATACAGGAAATCAAGGATTGGAGCGAGCGTTCAATGCTCATTCGATGAGGGGATCGATCTGTGACAAAAATAGCAGCGTCAGTATCTTTCCGGTTGTGGATATACCGTTTTAACCAGATGTCACAACGAATGTTAAAGTAAACCTCTCGTTCCTTATCTCCTTTCCCTCTGACAATGGCAGAACGATTCGACCAGTTAATACAATTCTTATCCAGAGAGACAATTTCACCTATACGGCAACCAGCTGAAAACATAAACTCAAACAGTGCTTTCTCCATTGGCATTTTACAAGCTTCCCTAAGATGTTCAATTTCTCTCTCTGTGAGGAATTTCGGGATTCGCTTCCCGACCTTTGGCTCCTTAATCTTATAGGCTGGAAGGTTTTAAGTGTTCGCTTGATTCAGCTAAGTATTCCTTTAGTTGATTAGTAGATAATGACTCAATGGAGACATCGTTAAAATAGCGGATGAGAAGGCATGATTGTAATTTGTACGCTTTTAACGTCTGTGAAGAGAAATCTTCAATTCGTTTATCAGATTCATAGTTTTTGGAACAAAGTCTTACGGGTTTTACTCGAGAGGAAATGCTAATCAGCCATTTGGAAACTGGAACTGAATCCTTTTATTCTAAAGGTCTGTATGATTATCAGGAGCTACATTTCCACGAAATTAAGAATGATGCGTTATTTATTGTAAGAAAAACCGGAAAAGAAGTAGGGAGACATCTACTATATAAGGAAGAGTACATACAGCGACCATTTTCATTTTTTATCTGAAAAACTCTCCGTGCTATTTAGTAGCAGAGATGAATTGAACAATTACCTTCAGGACAATTTCAACGTTCATATCGGTACTGCGCTTTGAAAAACATGATCCTGCTTGACATGGAAACTCTGGATTTTAGTGTGGACTCTGGTATATACGAAGTTGCCTTGTTTTCATTCTTAAACTAAAGGAGCAGAAGAGTTGAAGAAGCTCTCGCTATTACTATTGTTAAAAAAGGGAGATTTGAAATGATTTATTATAAGAGTGGCAGTCTAATTATTCGCTCAATGGAACAAAGTGATATAGAGAAATTTGTTGAAGGATTTGTTGCACAGAATTGGCATAAACCAAAAGAATTGTTTGAGGGTTACTATATTCGACAAGAAAGCAAAGAACAGATAGTTATTGTTGCTGAAGTAGACAATCAAGTAGCAGGTTATGTCACACTTTTACCAAGTGCTTCAACAGGGCCATTCGCAGCTGATAATATCCCTGAAATTGTTGATTTAAATGTACTTATTAAATTTCAAAAGAAGGGTATTGGGAAGAAGATGATGGATGTGGGAGAAAGAATTGCAAAAGAATATAGTGACAAAGTTTCGCTAGCAGTAGGTTTACATTATGGTTATGGCTCTGCACAAAAAATGTATGTTAAACGTGGATATACCCCTGATGGTTCAGGAGTGTGGTATAAGGGAGAACAGTTGGAGCAATATGCTCAATGTGAAAATGATGATGATTTAACTCTTTACTTCTTAAAACAAATTTAAACAAATCATCTTCATTAACGGATGCGATCTTTCAATAACGGAGGATCGCTTTTCCTTCTTCAAGTATCGGAGCAAATACTTAAATACTATCTTTTACTTTGTCTGTCAATAATCTATAATATTCAAATAGACGTTTGAATGTTTTGGTTGTCACAGTCAGAGGAGTGAATTAGAACTATGATAAATTATGAAGTTGTTATTATCGGTGGAGGTCAAGCAGGTTTAGCAATGGGGTATTATCTAACAAAGAAGGAAATTCCGTTTGTTATATTAGATAAGAATGAACGTGTAGGCGATTCTTGGAAAAAAAGATATGATTCTTTGGTTTTATTTACCCCTCGAAGATATAGTAGTTTACCTGGATTGGAAATGGAGGGTTTATTGAAAGAATTTCCAACGAAAGATGATATTGCGGATTATTTGGATAGCTATGTAAAGCGTTTTGATTTTCCAATAGTGTTTAACACTAACGTAGTCAGATTAAATAAACAGTCCGATGGTTCATTCCTCTTAGAAACAAGCAGTGGACAGATTAAGGCTAAACAAGTAGTAGTAGCAACTGGGGCATTTCAAAAACCTATTATACCTAATGTTATAAAAAAGGAGTCGAGTATTTTCCAGCTTCACTCTTCCGAATATCATTCACCAAAGGAAGTGAAAGGGACTGATATATTAGTTGTAGGTGGAGGTAATTCTGGTGCACAAATTGCTGTAGAGTTAGCAAAGGATAAAAATGTTACAATAGCAGTAGGGCACGAATTGAAATTTTTACCTTTGAAATTCTTTGGAAGAAGTATTTTTAGTTGGTTAGAAACATTTGGATTGTTATATGCTGGAAAAAATACGCTAAAAGGAAAATGGTTCCAAAAACAAAATGACCCAATTTTCGGAAAGGAACTAAAAAAACTTATTAGAAATAGAAAAGTTGATGTGAAACCTAAAGTAACCCATGTCAATGATACAGAAGTTCATTTTAAAAACAACACTCGAAGAAAATTCACAAGTATTATATGGTCTACTGGTTTTGTACCTTCTTACGATTGGATTAATATAGAGGGTGTGATTTCCAATGATGAAGGAAAACCCATCCATACTAGAGGTATAACGAATATAAAAGGTCTTTATTTTATAGGTTTGCCTTGGCAATATCAACGAGGTTCAGCATTGATATGTGGAGTAAGTTTGGATGCAGAATATTTAGTTTCAACCATTATTTTAAATATGTCTAAAAATAAACTATAATCTATTGTGAAACGTTTCACTCAAACTAACGGGTGCTTTACTTCAAGAAGGAGTAAAGCCTTTTTTTATTGAACTAAAGCAGTAGTTTATTTGAAGAAGGAATATTTGTTTAATGATACAATAAAAGTTATTATTGTTCGGCTATTGAGGTGGGATGATGTTGAAATTCATTGAATTCGGAATAGGCAATACATGGATAATTAGGACTGAAACAGAGTTAGAAGATGGCACGGAATATGAGGAGAAAGGAATAAAAGGACCAATAAAATTTCACTCCTTGTACTTAAGAATTTGGATAGGTAAAACCGTTTTAATAGCAGATTTAAAAGAAGGTTTTAAAAGACAAAAGAAAAACCGTAACCAATTTAAAGTTATATTTGGTATAGTCAGTGGTTAAATCTTGTTTCACTAACGGGTGCATTCCTACAACAAGGGATGCTTGTTGTTTGTCAACAAAAAGGAAATTAATGTTAAATTAAAGGAGCAGGATATTTTAAGAAGAAACTAAAATTAGGAGGTAATGGAAGTGGATTTTATATACATATCATCAATCATAGTGGCGATTTTTTGTGTTTTCGTTTCAGTTTTTCAAGTGCTACTTTCACTTGGCTATCCTTTGGGTGAATTTGCAATGGGAGGATATTATAAAGTTTTACCTAAAAAATTACGAATTGTGAGTGCAGTGAATGCTTTGATTCTCTTATTTATTGGCTTTATTTTTCTGCAACATACCAATGTCTTAAATGGTTTAGATTTTTTATCTACAAATATTTTAGTATGGGTTATTACAATCTTCTTGGGCTTAAATACAATAACAAACCTAATATCTCGGAGTAAAAAAGAAAGGCTTATTATGACACCATTATCGGGTTTTGTTTTCATATTATGTTTATTTATTACTTTATCATAGGATTATTTCTTTAATTCTTATTCAAGTAATGGGGTGTGTTAGTGCAACAACCTAAATTAAAAAGTCGGTTCCTTGTGTAAAGGAATTCGACTTTTTAATTTAGGTATGCTTAACGTTGTAAATCCGCATTTTCCTGACGTTACCCCTAAGTGAGATTACACGACCCGCCAAAAGAACAAACGATCATTGGCCGTTTATGTATTGATCATGTTGCTAGAACCATTGAACTGGATGGAACAGAAGTTAAATTCAGGGCCAAGGAGTTTGACTTGCTAGCTTTCCTCGCGCTCCATCCTGGTCAAGTGTTGACGAAAGATCATCTATATGAGCGAATTCGGGGGATGGATGCTGCCAGTGATCATACAACGGTGAGGGTCCATGTTAAAAAGATCCGCGATAAACTATGTATCAATGAGATAGAGTTTGAAGGAATTGAAACGGTTTGGGGCGTTGGTTATCGCTTAAGAATCGTTGCTTGCATAGAGTGAAAGAATATCGTTTACCTTTGAAACATCCTGATGGGAAGGTGTTAATAGGTGATGAATGCTCGATTGGATTGGAACGATTTGTTTCACAAAATTTGCGAGCGATTGCGAAGGGCCAATGTCTAGGAAAACCGCTTTTTTTTCTTTCTGTTAAAACGCGTATGGCTTGTTCAAATAAAATCGGTTCTCTGACGGTGTTCCAAAAGTTTGGCCTGGAAACTGATTTACCGGAAGTGATCGTTGAACAGGGAATAAAGACAGTGTGCCCGTTCTGTATAGAAATCTTATCAAGAAAGCGAGTAAATGGTACTTTAATAGGTTCGACCAAAGGGGAATGAAAAGCAAAGTCAACCGGAAACCGGTAGGAAGCTATGTTTTATTTAGTTAACCCTTTAGTGACCCTCTTTAACTCTGATTGAGGCATAGATAGAAGGAAATTGGATTGATATTGAATGCCTGCAGGATCGGATGTCATGTAGCTGGTCGCGTGTATAAATTTGAGAGCGGCGGTTAAATTGAATGAAATCATAGAAGCACCTTGCGATGGCAGGAGTGCTTCTTCTGTTTGTGTTTAAATATCCATCCAGCAAATTTTGTCGAAAGGTATGCTGTGATATTTGTTTACAACTTCACCCATAACCTATACGAGCCGGGTTACACTCACAGCAATACGATAACGATGGAACTTGTTAAAGGGAGGGTCGTCATGGTCGAACAAGGAAGTGTTTATTTGGTCGGAGCAGGTCCCGGAGATGTGGGCTTGTTGACAGTGAAAGGACTAGATGTGTTAAGGAAAGCAGATGTTGTCATTGTTGACCGTCTCGTTAACCCGATTTTATTAACAGAATTAAAAGACAACGCGAAAGTAGTTTATTGCGGAAAGCAACCATGCAAGCATACGCTTCGCCAAGAAGATATTCAAAAAGAGATGGTGATTCACGCCAAAAAAGGAAGGTTGGTTGTACGGCTTAAAGGCGGAGACCCAGCTGTATTTGGTCGTGTGGGGGAAGAAATCGTCTGCTTAGAAGAAAACGGTATTCGGTATGAAGTAGTTCCTGGCGTGACATCGGGGATCGCCGCTTCCATGTATGCAGGTGTACCTGTTACTCATCGAGATTATTCAGGTTCATTTGCGGTTGTCACTGCCCATAGGAAGACTGAAGATGGTAAACCGGATATCAACTGGAAAGAACTTGTTCATTCCGTAGACACCCTTTTATTTTATATGGGTGTGAAGCAACTAGATGTGATAACGACTGAATTAATTAAGCATGGAAAACCGGAGAATACGCCAGTACTTGTGACGGAGTGGGGAACGTACTCGAGACAGCGTTCCGTCGTAGGTACGTTAAAAACCATTTTAGCTGAAACAACTAAGAAAAACGTGATCAACCCCGCAATCATTCTAGTAGGGGAAGTGGTTGGGTCACGGCAATCGATTTCTTGTTTTGAAAACAGGCCGTTGTCTGGAATGGGCATTCTCTTGTTGAATGGGAACGACATGAAGGAGGACGCTTTTTTCCAACAGATGGGCGCCGACGTCTATCCAATTAAGTTAAAGAAATCGCAAATGGAGTCAATCGAAACAACAATTCAAGTAGCCTATGAAGCGAGTGAAGAACAGGCTGTAGTTATCGGGACATCGGACTTATTTCTGTTGTTTTTGAAAAAGCTGGGCCAGGCGGGTTTCGATGTAAGAGCGCTTCATGTCACTATTGCGGCAGGATCGGTTGAGGTGCAAGAAACGTGCCGGAGTTTGGGCTTTCAGTTGCCGCTGTATTCTGCCAAACGATGGCCATTTCCAATTCATTTGAATGATCCTAAACAACCTATTCCAATGTTAGAAGAAAAAAGTGTCTATGTTCTTCGCCGTCTTTTAGAAGAAGGACATCTGACACATGCGTATTGCAAAGACAAAACGGAAGTGGACACGCTGAAACAGGTATTTGAAGGAGAAGCATTTAACCTATCGGAGGTGGGGGTTCTTGCTCCAAACCACGAAGTGCAAGAATATGCGAGCCGTTTTTTTAGCAAAACTGAGGTGCTTGTAGGGAAATTAGAAGCGGCGATTAAAGAAGACAGCTTTCATAATCAAGTAGCGAAGGAGATCTTAATTTGAGACAAGAACGAATCGTTTTAATTGGAAATGGGATGGCGGGCATTCGAACCATTGAAGAAATCTTGAAACTGGAAAAAAATCGTTTTCACATCACTGTGTTTGGTGAAGAACAGCACCCAAATTACAATCGGATTCTGTTGTCTTCTGTGTTGCAAGGAGACGCGGGTGTGGACGATATTGTGTTAAATGAGTATAGCTGGTATGAAGACAATGGGATTGACCTGTTTACGGGTGACCCGATTATAAAGATTGATACAAAAAAACAGGTCGTTTATAGCCGTAGCGGGCTAAAAAAGCCGTATGACCATTTACTGCTGGCAACAGGTTCTAATCCCTTTATGCTGCCTTTGCCTGGCGTGGAAAAAGAAGGGGTAATTGCGTTTCGTAATATCGGCGATTGTGAAACGATGATGGAAGCGGCGGAAACGTATAAGAAAGCTGCAGTCATTGGTGGTGGCCTGTTAGGACTTGAAGCGGCGAGAGGATTATTAAATTTAAATATGGATGTGGATGTAATCCATATTGCCGATCACTTAATGGACCGGCAGCTCGATTCGGATGCAGGCAAGATGCTAAAAGCAGAATTGGAACAACAAGGGATGCGTTTCCATCTGAATAAACAAACGGTCAAAATTAATGGACGAAAGCGCGTCACGGGACTGACATTTAGCGACCAATCAAGCTTAAAAGCAGATCTCGTTGTCATGGCAGTAGGTATTCAGCCTAATGTGGGATTGGCAAAACAGTCAGGAATTAAAGTCGACCGGGCCATTGTGGTCAATGATTGCATGGAAACCAATGTATCAAACGTATATGCGGTCGGGGAATGTGCGGAACACCGTGGCATTGTTTATGGGCTTGTCGCTCCATTGTATGAACAAGGAAAAATACTTGCTTCCAGACTCTGTTCAACTGGAAAAGAAGAGCTGCCTGTATACGAAGGTTCGATTGTGTATACGAAGTTAAAGGTGTCAGGAGCCGAGGTGTTTTCAGCCGGCCAGTTTATTGATGGGGAAGAGACAAAATCAATTCGGATTCATGATGACTTTGAGAATACGTTTAAAAAAGTAGTCATCCGTGATAATTGTGTCGTGGGGGCAGTCTTGTTTGGGGATACAAGTGATTCGTCCAGGTTATTAAGCATGATGCGCTCAAAAACAGATATTTCCCAGATGAGCAAAGCATCGTTGTTGCCATCTGAAGCTGAAGGCGGCCAAGGTGAGTCACTGGTGGCTGCCATGGAAGATGGGGACACAGTTTGTGGATGTAATGGTGTGACAAAAGGGGAAATCGTTTGTGCCATTAAAGATCAAGGTTTAACGACGGTCAATGAGATTAAACAATGTACGAATGCCTCAAGGTCTTGTGGAGGCTGCAAACCGGAAGTCACTGAGCTGCTTGCACTCACAACTGGGGAAGAGGTTTCGACGGTCGCAGAACCTTTATGTGGATGCACGACGCATACACATGAGGACGTTGTGGCTGCGATTAAAGAAATGGGTTTGTCCTATGTTCGTGAAGTGATGAATGTGCTTGGTTGGCATTCAGAGGCAGGGTGTTCAAAGTGTCGTCCCGCATTAAACTACTATTTAGGCTTAGTCAGCCCATTACAGTATAAAGATGATCCGAACTCACGGTTTGTTAATGAACGGTTGCATGCAAATATTCAAAACGACGGGACGTTCTCAGTTGTGCCAAGAATGTATGGCGGCGTGACCAATCCATCTCAATTGAGAAAAATTGCAGATGTAGCGGATAAATACAATGTGCCGTTGGTAAAAGTCACTGGTGGACAACGCATCGATTTGCTTGGTATTGAAAAAGAGCATTTGCCTAATGTTTGGAAGGATCTTGGCATGCGGTCCGGCTATGCGTACGGAAAGACACTGCGCACAGTGAAGACATGTGTTGGAAAAGACTTTTGTCGTTTTGGTACGCAAGATTCAATTGGTCTTGGGATAACGATTGAAAAGAAATACGAGGGGTTGAACACGCCGCATAAAGTCAAAATGGCTGTTTCTGCCTGCCCGAGAAATTGTGCAGAGTCAGGAATCAAAGACGTGGGCATTGTCGGGGTTGAAGGAGCCTGGGAAATCTATGTTGGCGGGAACGGCGGTGTAGACTTGCGGAGTGCCGAATTGCTATGCAAGGTCCAAACCAGTGAAGAAGTGCTCGAAACCATAAGTGCCTTTTTGCAATACTACCGGGAACAAGCAACGTATTTAGAACGTACTTCTCACTGGATTACTAGGGTCGGTCTTGATTCAATCAAACAGGCGATTTTTGATGATGGAATAGGGCGGGATGCACTAATAGAGCGGATGGAAATCGCTTTGTCGATGCACGAAGATCCGTGGAGCGAAATTGTAGACAGCGATGAGAAAAAGACAGAGTTGTTTAAAAACAAAAGTGTAATAGCTCACTAAGGAGGAGGTCTTAATATGACGGCGACTAAGGAAAAAAAGAAAATATTTGTGGCCGATCGAAATGAGCTTTCAATTGGTCTAGGAAAGCAAGTGAGTGTGGATGGAGTCGTGCTTGCTTTATTTTTACAAAGCGATGGGACTGTAAATGCCATAGAGAATGCCTGTCCCCATAAAGGTGGTCCGCTCTCTGACGGTATCGTGAGTGGGGAACACGTTTTTTGCCCGCTGCATGACTGGAAAATTAGCACAAAAACAGGTATGGCACAAGGGGCGGATAAAGGCTGTGTAACTTGTTTTGAGGTAGAAGTGAATAACGGAAAGGTGTACGTGTTTGTTTAGAAGTACCAGGGCAAAACGAGAGTTAGGGAGGAGGAGTGGAATGAGACAACATCTTGTCATCATTGGAAACGGGATGGCTGGCATCCGGTTAGTGGAGGAAGTGCTAAACCTTTCTCCAGACCGTTTTGCCATTACAGTGATCACAAAAGAAGCTTGTCCAAGTTATAATCGGATTCTTCTTTCTTCTGTTCTACAAGGCGTGTGTGCATTTGAGGATATTCAAACACACCCACTCACTTGGTATCAAGAAAATCAAGTCACGCTGCGGTTGGATGAAGCGGTACAGGTCGTGGATACAAAGACAAAGAAAATCATCACGAATGCCAGAGCGTTAACCTATGATCGATTGGTTTTCGCGACGGGGTCAGACCCGTTTATACTTCCTGTGCCTGGAGCAGATAAAAACGGCGTTATGGCTTTTCGAACCATAAAGGATTGCGAAACAATTTTAAGCAACGCCAACACACATCATAGAGCAGCTGTCATTGGCGGGGGTCTTCTTGGGCTAGAAGCGGCTAAGGGACTAATTGATTTAGGAATGGAAGTTGATGTCGTTCATCTATCTAATCGCATTATGGATCGGCAACTTGATAGGAAAGCATCTTCCTTATTGAAACAAGAATTAGAGAAACAAGGGATGCGTTTCTTACTTGAAAAGGAAACGGAACAAATTTTAGGGGAAAAACAAGCAACTGGTATCCGTTTTCGCGACGGGACAGAGATAGCCGCGGATTTAGTCGTGATGGCGGCCGGCGTGCGTCCGAACACGAAACTTGCACAAGAAAGCGGCGTGCCGACGGGGCATGGCATTCTTGTGGACGATCGCTTATGTACAGATGTGCCGCATGTTTATGCTGTAGGAGAATGCGCTGAACATAAGGGAATTATTTATGGACTTGTTGCTCCTCTCTACGAACAAACGAAAATTCTTGCCAGAGAGCTATGTGACCAACCCGGGTTATTTTATCGAGGCTCCGTTGTTTCCGCCAAATTGAAGATAGCGGGAATTGATGTGTTCTCTTCTGGTGATTTATTTGGTGATACGTTGGACGAATGGAGCATGCATCAAGGAACAAAAAGGCACTACAAAAAGCTCTTGTTTAACGGAGATTGCCTTGCAGGAGCTTGTTTAGTTGGGAATATTGATCAAAGTAGCGAGCTAGTAGAGCTGATGCGAAAGAAAACGCCATTATCAGATAAGGAGAAAGAGCAGCTATTAAACGGAAAAGGCAGGTCCAAACAAATTCGGTTGATGCCTCGTTCCGATACGATTTGCCAATGCAATGCTGTATCGAAAGGGACCATTGTTGATGCCATGAAAAAAGCGGCATTAACGACTGTTGAGCAAGTAGCAATAGAGACGAAAGCCGGTAGTTCATGTGGAGGTTGCAAGAGCTTGGTGAGTGAATTGATGCAAGATGTCCAAGCGGGAAGATGCGAGGAAGTGGCTCCTTTCATAGAATCCGTCTGTGCATGTACAAACCGTTCCCAATACGATTTAGCGCATGAAATAAAAAAGAAAAAGCTAGTAACCTTCGATATTGTGGCCTCTTCACTTAATTGGAAGAAAAGGGATGGATGCTCCGTTTGCCGCGACTCAGTCGGATATTATATTAACCGGTTCTTTCCGGATAGGGCCCCGAGAAAGCAAAGTGCAGTGGAAGAAACAGACGGTACTTTCACAGTAGCTGTCCCTATGATAGGTGGAATGTGGAAAGGCGAGCAATTGGGGCTATTGGAACAAGTCGTGCGAACTTATCAACTGCCGGGAGTCTATCTGGATGAAACGAGCAAACTTCAGATAAAAGGGATTCCGTTAGAACAAGTGGAGCAAGTTCAATCTGCACTCGACCTGCCGATCACAACTCCTTATGGAAAGCAATTGCATGTCGTGCTCGCTCAAGACAAGGAAGGGTGGGAAAGTGGAAAAGAGCTCGCTGATCGTTTATTTGCTCATTTCAAGGGCGATATGTTTCCAGCAGAAATAGTCGTTTCCTTTGGGGAACAAAAAGTGAAACGAATGCCTGACATGACAATAAGGGAAACGATATTAGGGTGGGAATGTTATCTACTTTCTGAAGAAAAAGAAAAGTTGCTTTTTATGCATGAGTCGACTATCGGTTTTTATCGAATGATTTGCGTATTGCTGCACAGCTATAGCGAAAAAGCACTCTATGGTGAACGAATCAACGATTGGATTGAAAAAGAAGGCAGAATTACCGTTTTAGAAACGCTGTATGCCTCCTCACTCAGGAATAGGTTAGAGGTCTCTAAGAAGAAACAAGAGGTCGTTCTATCTGTGCATTAAAAAATGATAAAAAGGAATGAGGATAAGTGGCGAAACCGGTCCCTTTGCTGAAGGAGCAAACAAACAAGGAAACAGAGATATTGGTTACCCATGATACCCAATGCCCGTTTTGTAGTGTGCAATGCAAAATGCAATTGTTAGAAACGAAAAGCAAGCATCGCACTTCTTATCAGATGATAGGCAAAGACAATCCAACATCAAAAGGCCGATTATGTGTCAAAGGAATGCACGCTTACCAGCATACACTGCACAAAGACCGGCTTTCACATCCGTTACTGAAAGTGAATGGCGAGTTTGTTCCAATTACTTGGGAAGAGGCTTATGAAACAATGACATCACAAGTGAAGTCAATTCAACGTGAGGACGGAAACGATGCAATGGCGGTTTACGGGAGTGCGTCTATTACAAACGAAGAAGCATATGTGCTAGGAAAATTCGCGCGCGTTGGTTTACGAACAAAACATATCGATTATAACGGTCGGTTGTGCATGTCGGCCGCGGCAACTGCAGCGTCTGCTTCTTTCGGAGTTGACCGGGGTTTTACGAATGGACTTGACGAAATCCCTTTTTCGGAATGCATTGTGCTGGTCGGGACAAATTTAGCTGAATGCCAGCCTACGCTCATGCCTTATTTTGAAGAGGCGAGAAAACATGGCGCGTTGATCATTGTTGTTGATCCTAGAGAAACAACAACGGCCAAACTTGCGGACATCCATTTAAAGCTAAAGCCCGGAACAGATGCGGCACTGGCTAATGGATTGTTAAAAACGATTATAGAAGAAGGTTTCACAGATGAGGTTTTCTTAAAAGAGCGAGCCGAGGGGTTTGATGACGTAAAAGCCTATCTCGCGTCTATCTCGCTGGCGACGATCGTGAACCAAACGGGAATCAAGGAGGACGACCTCATTCGGGCGGCGAGGACGTTTGGTCAAGCTAGAAGCGGGATGATCTTTACCGCGAGGGGCATTGAGCAGCAGACAGATGGTGTCATGGCTGTGAGGAATTTTCTTAATTTGCTCATTGCTACAGGGAAACTGGGAAAACCTTTCTCTGGGTATGGCGCCATTACTGGTCAAAGCAACGGCCAAGGCGCAAGAGAGCATGGTCAAAAAGCCGACCAGCTCCCAGGGTATCGAGCAATTGAGAATTCCGAACATCGATCATTTATTGCCGATGTGTGGGGGATAGAAGCAACCGATTTGCCGGGAAAAGGTGTATCTGCTTTTGAGCTATTTGAAAAAATGGACCGCAAGGAAATTACGGGCATGTTTTTAGTCTGTTCAAATCCGGTTGTCTCCAATCCAAAAGCAGATTTTGTCAAAAAAGCGATCGGAAAGCTGAAATTTTTTGTAGCGGTCGATCTTTTCTTATCGGAAACCGCTCAGCTTGCGGACCTTGTTTTGCCGACAACTTCTTTTTTAGAAGATGAGGGAACGATGACAAATGTAGAAGGCAGAGTAACGCTCCGGGAAGCAAGCGTCGAACCGTACGGAGAGTCAAAACATGACTGGCAAATCATTCAGGATCTAGCTAGAGCTCTTGGAAAAGAAAAATACTTTTCTTATACATGTGCAGAAGACATTTTTAATGAACTCCGAAAAGCAAGTAAGGGCGGGATCGCAGACTATTATGGTATCACGTATAAGCGGTTAAAAAATGGAAACGGCATTCTTTGGCCATGTCCGACGTTGGATCACCCTGGTACGCCTCGGTTATTTGATCAGACGTTTCATCGAGCGAACAAAAAAGCGTCTATGGTTGTAGTGCCAAATGAGGCGTTTGTTCCTAAAGAAGCCCCCAGTCCTGATTTTCCACTTTATTTAACGACCGGGAGGGAACTGGCTCATTATTTAACCGGGGTACAGACGAGAAGCAGCCCAAGTTTACTGGCGAGGAGTTTTGAATCGTTTATGGAAATCCATCCAGAAACAGCAGGGGCATACGGCATTCAAGACCAATCGTTTGTACAACTAACGTCTCCTCAAGGAAGCCTCGTTGTACGTGCCCGTTACAGTGATAAAACTCGACAGGACACGGTCTTTGTGCCATTTCATTGGGGCGGGCAACAAAACATCAATCGATTGGTTTCGGCAAATTTAGATCCTGATTGCCGAATGCCTGGGTTTAAAGTGAGTGTCGTTAAGGCAGAACCATTAAAACAAACAAGATAAATAAGGAGGAGTTCTGAAATGAGGCTATCTGATTTAAGAAAAAGCGGACACTCCCCTTCGCTTTTTTCGGCATTTTTATACTTTGATGTCAGCTTTATGATCTGGGTACTATTAGGCGCATTGGGGGTTTACATTACAGCTGAATTCGATTTAACAGCCACACAATTAGGATTGATTGTTGGTCTTCCGATTTTAGCGGGTTCATTCTTCCGCATTATCGTCGGGATTATGGCAGATCGATATGGACCTAAAAAAACCGGTATCGTTGGCATGTGTGTAACCATTATTCCTCTTACTTGGGGCTGGCTGTTTGGAAATAGTGTGTCAGAACTCTTAATGATTGGAATTCTACTCGGTGTCGCTGGTGCTAGCTTCTCCGCCTCTCTTCCAATGGCAAGTCGATGGTACCCCCCACATTTGCAAGGTGTGGCGATGGGGATAGCAGGTGCAGGGAATAGTGGAACTTTACTTGCGACATTATTTGGACCACGCTTGGCGGAAGTATACGGGTGGAATGGGGTAATGGGACTCGCTCTAATTCCGCTCCTCCTTGTCCTGCTTTCATTTTGTTTGATGGCAAAAGAACCGCCTAATCAACCGAAACCGAAAAAGCGACAAGAGTATCTATTAGTCTTAAAAGAAAAAGATGCGTGGTACTTTTGTTTGCTTTACAGTGTGACCTTCGGCGGGTTTGTCGGATTATCTAGCTTTTTAAGTTATTTCTTTGTGACTCAATACGCGGTATCAGGCGTAAGAGCGGGAGAATTTGTCACACTCGTTGTAGCAGCCGGCAGTTTGCTCCGGCCAATTGGCGGGCTAATTGCGGATAAAATAGGCGGGACACGCTTATTATTTGTTCTTTTCATTGGCATTGCCGTCTGCATGTTTGCTGTCAGTACCATGCCTCCTGTCGCCTTAGCGATTGCTGTTCTTTTTATCGGAATGGGTTGTTTAGGGATGGGGAATGGCGCGGTGTTTCAATTAGTTCCCCAACGGTTCCAAGAGGAAATTGGGGTTGTTACCGGGCTTGTAGGAGCAGCTGGTGGAGTCGGGGGGTTCTTTCTACCAAATATTTTAGGCTTATTTAAGGACTGGACTGGAACATATGCCAGTGGCTTCATTGTGTTTGGAATCGTTTCATGCTTTGCATGTGTTCTCCTTTTCTACGCACAGCTTTCGTGGAAAAAAGGAATAGCTCAAACCTCTTAATGTTTGGTGGCGTAAAAAAATCAAATACGAAGATCATGGACAAAAAAGGTGAATCTTCATTCAAATAGATTAAAAGAAATTACTAGATTACTAGAGGCAGAAAGGGGAGACAGTGATTTCATTAATACATAAGAAGCAACTCCTTTAAGGAGTTGCTTCTTTTAGGTCTCATAAAGGTGGAGGATTTAGGAGTAAGGGTAACACCCATCTCAATTCTACTAATTCGATGATGAATCGTGAATCTCAACGTCCGTGCCTTTATTATCAGCGATGGAATGAGCTTTTTGGAGTGCTTCTTTTTTTGTAGAAAACACATAAGCTGGCTGTTTTGCGCCTTTTGCTTGAACAGCCCAACCATCATCCCGTTTTACGACTTGTTCTTTACGTTCGGTTAATTCGGGAGATGAAGAAGAAGAGCGATTGGAAGAGGGCTTTACTTGTCCATTCGCATTAAACGATTCAATTTCCTGTTTAGTCGCATTTTCATACCATTCTTTTGCTTGCTCTGTTGCAATCGGAATCGCTCGATCTTCATCATACCCATCATCAAGCATCGCATTAGCAATTTCGATTGCTTTTTTTCGGACAGGTTTATCAAAATTCTTAAGTGAAGAAGGGTAGTCCTGCATTGTCCAAGGCATTTTTTTGACCTCCTCTTTTTTATCTTTATATCCTTCCTTTTTGAAAATCAAACATGAGAAAACACCAACCAGTTCACAGTAATTGCACAAACTGCGGTTGTTAAGATTGGAGAGAAATAGATAAAGCCGTGCCAAAGTCGTGTACTTGGACGGAGTTCATCATATTCCATCCAACTGTACTGCCTATGATAAGCTTTTTATTTGTTTCGCCAAGAACAGAGACGGCGAGATAGTAACCGGATTCTCTAATTACCGTTACTAAAGGCAAAATAAAAAGCGCAGCCATAAACAATCTAAACCAATCGAGTGGACTGAACAAATGCGCCTCCTTTCAATTGTAATCTCTCTATATACGACAGTAAGTAATTATAAATAAGAATGACGGATTGCTTATGTTACGCTGGTAGGAATTAGAAATCAACAGAAAACAAGAGATTACTAGAATTGAAAGTAACGTGAAATCGAGTTTTAATATCGCTGTTTGTAGGATGGATCACACAGATAACGAAAGCGCATTCCTCACAAATCGCAGCCTTGCTTTTTTGGTATCGATTAAAAAGCAAGGCAATGGTTGAAAATAAGAGGAAGTAGGTGGCGTAAAGGGTGGGAGAAGATCTTCCACTCTTTCTGCTAGTTGTTTGCCACAGTTGTGCTATATTTCAGTCTTTGGCGAATGCACGTAATTAGATATGATGAACTCAAGGGTGATGCAGATGTTGTCCTCCAGACAAAAGAAAATAGTAGCTAAATTAATGGAAAGCACACAATATGTCACGATTGAATTTTTAGCCAAATGGCTAGATGTTAGCGGAAGGACGATCCGTTATGACTTAGATTCAATTGATGTCAAGATTCGATCTACTGGTGCGCGAGTGAAGCGTATGCCTGGTAAAGGCGTAATGCTTCGAGTCGGTGAAGAGAACCGCCCACTTCTGTACGAATTAACTGAAGAGAGGCAGTCAAACACGGACAAAGATACCTTGGTATTAATGATGGGGTTGTACGCTGTTATAAAAGGTTCATTTACAATTCAACAGCTTGCTGATGAATTTTACTTGAGTCGCTCCAGTATTCAAAAGTACTTGCCAGATGTGGAGGAGTGGCTTGATCATTTTGATCTTCAAGTCATGAAGCAAGCATGGAAAGGCCTGCAAGTAATTGGTACAGAACGAAGCTTGCGCTTTGCCCTCTATCAGATGTTGTCCGAAAAGCAGGCTGATTTGGAGCGTGTCCACGAATGGTTAAAGGTGGAACCACTTGAGCAAGAGCTTGTTGAAAGTTGGCTTAGCTCTTGTCAAAAAGATAGAGGCATTCATTATAGCGAAACATCGCTTAAACTGTTGTTTCTTTTCTTATGCTGGTGGAGAGAACAATTTGAAGCCGGGAGGTATGTATTTATACCGAAAGAACATCGTCATAAAAACCGTTACCACTTAGGTGATGTAAAACGCTTTATTGAAAAAAATGCTGAAGACAACCGTGTGATGATTCATGAATGCGCATTCTTGGATGATTTGTTTGATCAGGCAAAAGTGGTTTCTTATCAAAAAGAAGCGGTGAATGGGCGGAATTATCAGCGTGAGATTCAATTTAGCAAGCAGCTACTCGCACAAGTTTCGACTGTGTTACAAGTTGACCTACAGGCAGATGAGAAGTTATTAAACGATTTAACGTATCATGTGAAAGCTGCCTTTAATCGATTGGCTCAAGGCGTAGAAATTGATAATCCTTACACGGAAGAAATTAAAGTTAGGTATCGAGCCATTTATGAAATGGTTTTTCAAATGACAAATGATATGGGCTATCGCTTATTTGCGGCAGAAGTGGCTTTTATTACGATGCATATTAGTGCTGCGTTTGAACGAAGCCGAAGTCGGAAATTCTTGCCAACGGTTCTTGTTGTTTGTTCGTCTGGTTTAGCCACTTCCTCTATTTTAACAACAAAATTAGAACACATTGAACCGGGCTTCCATTTAATTAATGTTGTCAATACGACGGATTTAGAACGTGTCCTGGAAGAAAGTGGACCGGACTTTGTATTAACGACGCAAGACCTTTCATTAAAACAAATGCATCCAATAAAACTGTTTCGCGTTAGCCCGCTATTAAGTGATGATGATAAACGACTGATTCAACATGAAGCGCACAAGATTATTAATCGAAAGCAGCTCGCTGCATTTAATGAACTTTACAAGCAAGCGTCGTTAGTGGAACCGGCTTTGTTTGATGAAAAAATACACACGGCCAAGACGCACGATTGGCGAGATGCGGTTTCACTTGCCGCTAAACCTCTATTGCAAGCGGGATATATTAAGCAAAGTTATGTACAAGAAATGATTATGTCAGTCGAGCGAAACGGCACATACATGGTGTTTTTACCACGAATTGCGTTTGTTCATGCTAGTCAGGACAACGTGATTAAAGAAGGTATTAGCATGACGGTGCTTGAACAAGAGATTGACTTTGGTGATTTAAATCCTGAACGGGTTGATATTGTCATCGTATTGGCAATAAAAGAAGCGCATAACCAAGATTTTTTACAGCTATTTCGTTACCTAGAGGATGAAAAATCGAGAGAGACGATCTTAGCAAAATGGAGTGAGAGAAAGGACGCGACGAGATGACTGCATGGATAAAAAAAGAACATGTTGCTCTTGGCATTAAAGTGAACAATTGGGAGGAGGCGATTCAAGCTTCTGGAAATTTGCTTCTGGAAACAGGAGCCGTGACCGAGGATTATATTGAGCAAATGATCGCTTCGGTCAAGGAAAACGGACCTTACATTGTCATTGGACCAGGCATTGCCATGGCCCATGCAAGGCCTAGTGAAGCCGTGCGTGAGGATGCGATTTCGTTAGCTGTTTTAGAGGAAGCTGTGCCGTTTGGTAGTGAACAAAATGACCCCGTTGATTTAGTGTTTTCTTTCTCAGCGACAGGGTCAGATTCACATTTAAAAATGATTGAACGTTTGTCACACGTGCTTATTGACGAAGACAAAGTCGAGCAACTTCGGCAAGCGAAGACTGTAACGGCAGTACACCAATTAATTTAAAAGGAGAGAGTATGATGGCGAAATTAAAAATTATGACAGTATGTGGGTTTGGACTTGGTTCTTCAATGGTCTTAAAAATGAATTTAGATGGGGTCCTTAAAGAGCTAGGGATTGAAGCGGATGTGTTTACTGGTGATGTTGGATCGGCACAGAGCACACCGGCCGATTACATTTTCACAAGTAAAGAGTTAGGTGAGAAGTTAAGTGAAACTGCTGGGAAACCGGTTATCATCATTAACAGCTTTGTGAATAAAGCAGAAATTAAAGAAAAAGTAGAAGCGGAACTTCAGGCGTAAGCCTGAATTCCATTCTAATGAAAAAGGGGGCATTACAATGCAAGCTGTGATGAATTTTTTTATTGAAATTATTCGAGAACCTGCCATTTTTCTAGGATTAATCGCATTAACGGGCTTATTGTTATTGAAAAAAGATTTTTCTTCTGTTGTTGCAGGGACAGCTAAAACCGTGATTGGCGTAGTCATACTCACACAAGGGACAAACATTTTAATGAGTTCCATTGCGCCATTAACGGAAGGCTTTAATGTCATGTATAACATCGACAATCCAGAAGTGGCACCCGCCCTAGGGGCTGATACGATTTTAAGCCAATACGGGACTCAAATCGGAATTGCAATGCTTGCCGCTTTTGTTATTAATTTAATTGTTGCGCGGTTCACACCAATTAAGCATGTTTTCTTAACAGGACATATGTTGTTCTGGTTTCCGTTTATCTTTGTTGCAGTAGGTGTAGAAAACGGCTTGAGTAACCCGCAGTTGATTGTATTCGCTTCCGTCATGACGGCGCTTTACATCATCATTGCACCTGCGCTATTGCGTCCGTTTGTTCGTAGAGTAACAGGGTCCGATGATTTTATTATCGGTCATCCGACAACAATCCTCTCGCTCATTGCTGGTTGGGTCGGTATGTTGTTTGGGACAAAAGGGAAATCATCTGAAGATATTACGTTTCCGAAGTCAACAGAATTTTTGCGTGAGATAAGCATTACTTCTTCCATTACGATGTTTTTAGTGTACATCGTTGTTAGCTTCATTATTGGCTTTGATACGGCTACTGTCGCTTTTGGTGCCGAACAGAACCTCTTTATTTACAGCATTATGCAAGGGATTTTATTTGGAGCTGGCTTGACCGTTCTATTGCTTGGTGTACGAATGATGCTTGCAGAAATCATTCCAGCGTTCCAAGGTATTTCACAGAAATGGATTCCAAACGCTGTTCCAGCATTGGATGCACCAATTCTATTCCCGTTTGCTCCAAATGCGGTTTTAATTGGTTTTATTGTCTCGATGGTGACATCGGTCGCGACGATCTTCCTGACCGGAAGCCTTGGCGTCTTTAGTTTCGTCATTGTCCCACTAACGATTACGTGCTTCTTTGAAATCGGTACAGCTGCCATCATTGGTAACGGAACAGGTGGTTTAAAAGGGGCGATCGCCGGCTCAGCTGTTGCTGGGGTAGTGATGATTTTCTTAGTTGGTCTATCCGTTCCAATTCTAAGTGGTACCGCGGCGGACTGGATTGTCATCTTTGGCGGAAATGACTTCTCGCTCTGGTCCTTTATCGGTGATCTGATCGCAAAACTTTTTCCAGGAGGTTAACTGAATGTCTTATATGAACAATTATTATCATTCTATTACGGAAGTCCTTACAGGCATTATGAAGCAGCAGGAGAGCGTTCTTGAGGAAGCAGCTTCGATGATGGAGCAAGCAATTGAGTCTGGTCATTCCCTCTACCTCTTCGGTGCATCGCATGCTGGAATTGTAGCAGAAGACGCCTTTTACCGAGCGGGTGGACTAGCGCTTTTTAACCCGTTGTTTAGTCCGGCGCTCATGCTTAATGTAGAGCCGATCACGCTAACATCAAAGTTAGAGCGCTTGGAAGGGTTTGGCAAGCTACTACTTGACTCGAAACCGGTACAAACCGGGGATATTTTGTTGATACACTCGGTTTCGGGACGGAATCCTGTCGCCATTGATTTGGCTCTTGCTGCAAAAGAACAAGGCATGCATGTGATCGCCTTAACCAACTTAACCTATTCCAAGAGTGTTAGCTCCCGTCATTCTTCAGGCAAGCGATTGTTTGAAGTGAGTGATCTTGTTATCGACAACCTTGGTGAGCCAGGTGATGCTGCCGTTCAGATTCAATCACTCTCACAGAAAGTCGCACCTACTTCAACAATCGCAGGAAGCTTTGTCATTCATTCAATTGTTCTAAAGCTAATCGAAAAGCTTGAAGCGAAAGGCAAAGAAGTGCCAGTTTTCCGAAGTGCTAATTTAGATGGTGGCGATGCTTACAATATGGCAATGATGAAGAAGCATAAAAATCAGATTCATTACATGTAAAGTAGGCAAGAACGTACACGGAAAAGAAAAAACACGCTCACTAAAGCAGTTGCTTTTTTGAGCGTGTTTTTCTTATGAGCTTCCGATTTATTTAAAAGAGAGTTATTCTTCGAACCACCAGTCAACCCGAATGGTGCCGTCTTCTGCTTCAATTCCTCTTACAACAATGTAATACGTTGTATCATCGATAAAGTCGATGCTTCGTACACCCTCTTCGTTCTCCTCGTTCATACCTAGATATTGTTTGTTTTCATCATAAGCGGTTAATCCGTGAGCACTACTGTTACCAATCTGATGATCAGCAGTGAAGTAGACACGGTCGCCTGATCGCCCTTGAACCGGAATTAAATGTTCTCCGTTAAAGGCGTCATAGTGGACTTCAACAAAGTCTTCGCCACGTTCCTCTTGCCAGTTTTCTTTACTCGTGACGTCAAAAGGAAGCAATAGCAGACAACCAATTGGAATGACAAAAACAAGCAACGAGTAACGTATTGATTTTTTTGCTAATGTCGTTCCAAGAAAGAACAACAGTGAAAAAAGTGCGCCAATCGTGCCTGCATACAAGATAAACAAGAGCGGCGGTAGGAAAAATACAAAAGCTAGGTACCCGAATAGGATATACAAAACCATCTGTTTGTTGCGTGTGAATGGTCGCAAAAATCGACCGATAAAATCGATGAGGAAAGAACTGACGATGCCATAGCCAAAAAAGGCAACCCATATCCATGGAGATGAAATGAGTTCTTGATATTCATATAAATTAAAGTCAAACATAAAAAAGGTAAAGAGAAAAAGAATCGAAATGGAGAATCCCGCTCCAACGAGCTTTTCGAATGCTTTTGTTTTAATGGATGTGGTGTTGATAAGAAATCACCTCGTAGAAAATGTTCATACAATCAAATCTTGTGATGACGTTTAAAAGTATAACAGAGGAGAACGAGTTATGGGGACGCTCTTTTTTAACAAGAGTGATCGCTACTCGGAAGGAAAAGAAGTACTCAGATTGAAGAGTATGGATAATTGTGCTAATTTTAATGCAATTAAAAAGCAAATATATAGAGATTAATAAGGAGTGAGGAGATGGATAAGCATATTCAAAACTTACTTACATACGCGCAGGAAAAATGGGGCTTAAGCAATTATCGTCTCCAGCACTATGTAATGAATCAAGAGCTTACTCGTCTAAATGAAACAATTTATACACTGTGCACTGAGTGGTTTCCACCAGGTAAAGAGACACTAGATGAAGACGGATGCAACCCTGAAGGCACAGCCGTGATTGAGGTAGAAATTCATTCGCGTATGTTTCGGAGTGTGATTTTTGTTGGAGGGATCACGCATGCGGAGAGTGTGTGTATAAAGGGTGGGTGGTCTATCTGCTGTGACGAAATGGGTGGAAGAAGAAACTGGATTAACAGCAGATAGACAGTTTATGCTTGAAAAAGAGCAAGTAGGATCTTATTCCTTTAGAAGTTGCATAGACGGGGTTATGACTTCTCCAGCAGGCTTCATTGATTGTGAGTTCGATCAACAGAATCGCCTCACTTCTTTTTCAAAACACGGCCCATTCCCTGAACTGGATAATCGGAAAAAAGACACGTTCACATTAACAAATGAAAGCGTTCTATCCACAGGGTAGGCAGGAACATTCGAAAAGGAAGAGATAAAAGAAGCAGAATATCCACATAATTTAATAATTATAAACAGGAAGCAGGGGACATCTCCACGTTATGAACAGTGAATTTAGAAGAATGGCCCTTTTTAGTGAGGTTATCCACAGGATAGAAGAGACGAATAGGAAATGCTTTAATAAGTGGGAATGACGTGTATAGAGCAAAAAGAGGATCATGTGAATAATACTGCGCATGTCTTTCTATTTTTGATAGAATTAATTATAAAGTTGAAAGGTACTGTGTCTTTTTGATAATGCTATTCCAATAATGTTGCTTGTTATAATAGTATCTAAGGAATTCTCATAGAAAACTACAATCTATTTATGTGGGGGGAGTTACATGCTGGAGATAAATCAGGTTAGTGGGGGCTATCTTTCTCAACAAATTATACGGGATATCTCTTTTAAAATAGAGACTGGGGAAATCGTTGGTTTAGTCGGTTTGAATGGTGCAGGCAAAAGTACGACTCTTCGCCATCTTACTGGTTCCTTAAAACCGATGAGTGGTAAGGTTTTGATAAACAATCGAGAGTGGTACAGCGAAAGAGAAAAACTGTCCCTTATTCCTGATCATCCAAAACTTTATCCGAATTTAACTGTTCGTGAACATTTTGAGTTCTTAAAACTCGTTTATCAGATCGATCATGATGATGATTTAAATCAATTAATCAAAAGATATTCACTACATGAGCATTTGAATAAATATCCTTACGCATTGTCTAAAGGGACACAGCAAAAAATTTCAATTATAAGTGCGATGATCACGAACCCCACTTATCTTATAGTAGATGAGCCCTTTATGGGTCTTGATCCTCTAGGATTAAAATGTTTTCTGGAAGACTTGAACAAACTCAAAGAAAACGGTAAAGGAATCATCCTGTCTACTCACATGCTAAACATCGCAGAGAAATTGTGTGACAGAGTAATCGTTATGCATAAAGGCGCCCAGAAGCTTTATAACGAGAGCCCTTATCTTTCAGCAGAGCTGTTCAAAGAAAGAACTTTAGATGAGCTCTTTTTTTCGATGATTGAGGGTGCATAATATGAAAGAACTGTTTCTAAAACGGTTTTATGAATCTATGAAAAGGAATAAAAACGTTCTTATTAAACTGTGTGGACATAGCGGGGTGTATGCGCTAATACCCTTTTTAATGTTCGCTATATATATGGTTATCCATTTTTTGGACAGTGAACAACTTCGATCCGTGCACCAATCGCTCATCTTAACTGCGCTCTTTGTATTTTTCGTGCTTAATAAAGGAATCATTAGTTTTATTAGTGAGTATGATGAGATTTATCTAGCGCCTAAAGTAAATAAGATGAGTGGCTATTTTATGTATTGTTTGATTTATAACTTGTGTATTCAAGTGATAAAGGTGACGTTATTCTTTTTCTTTTTAATGCAAGTAATTTCAATCGATCTAAGCGGAACGTTGTCTTTATTCGTGTTTATTCAGCTGATTGGTATACTGCATATTTTGTATTTGACTTTAATTGTTAGTTTAAGTTCAAAAAGGCCATTCTTCTTCTTGGTCTTTGAACAAATTGGTATGGCAGCATTGGTTGTCCTATTGTTAGAAGAATCAATCTTATTTGGTGTTGCGATAATGATCGCCATCATCGGTGGAGGGATATTCTATAGTAAAAATGTCATTTTTCCTATCTATTCATGGCAAAAATTTAGACAATCGGAAGAGCGTGCCAAGAGATTATCAACGATCTTTTTAAGTAGCTTCATGAACGTCGAATCGAGTCAGTTGACCTATAAAAACATGTTACCGTTAATCTTCTTCAGAAAGACAGGAAATCCAGTCGTATATTTACTATCACGATCAACGGTAAGAGGAACAGAAAATAGTAGAAACTTTATGAGAGTCATTTTAGTAGCGGTAGTCTTAATTGTGTATATTAAAAATGTCATCCTTCTTCTTCCTTTTATAGCTATAATCGTTTATTTTAATACGTATCAATTTATTCAAGGTGCAGACTTAAGAAGAGAGATCGTCCCTCCTTATTACCCAATTACGGATGAATTGATAAAAGGTGCAAGAAGTCATCTTAAGAAAAGAGCTATCTATCTACAATTAACGATCTTTTTGTTGTTTTTCTTTATACAGAGAGTGTTTTTATAAAATGATCATTTGATGGAAGGTGATGGGGAGCAAGACTTTGCCAGTTTATCCTCGCTCCCGTCATCCGCTTCGCTTTTCGTGGCCCATCCACGTTATCTCCCAAAGAAGTTTACATGCATGACTTCCGTTAGTTGTCCTATAATGCATTAAGACATGTGAGATAAGAGATTAAATAAAAAACGACACAGATTCGATTCGAATTTGTCTCGTTTTTTCTACCGAAGATTACTTTGAAAGTCTACGTAGATCGTCTTCTAACTTCGCCACTTGAATAAAACGGCTTTCTCTTATTTCCTCGCGTTTCCCTTTTAAAACGATGATTGTTGGGACGGTAAATACGAGAAACTTCCCCGCAATTTCTTTTACTTCAGTAGCATCAACTTTCGCTAGAGGGATGGATGTTTGTTCGAATAGAGGTTGGACTTGTGGCCACAGTCCATGACAAACGCTACAATTCTCCTGATAAATATAGATTGCTTTTGTTGTGTGACTTGCTAAAAAAGTTTCCAGTTCATCTAGCGAATGGACAAGTAACGGGTCCACTATTAATCACCCTTCAATTACGTTGTTTTTTGGGACGGTTGAAATACTTTCTGATCTTTGCCTGCAACAAGTCCAAATACGGAAATGCATAAAGAAACAATCATTAACAGAGCGAGTGGAGCGGACCACCCCTGCGTCCATTCTGCTACAGAGCCAAGCAGAATCGGACCAAGAGCCGCGATCATATAGCCAACTGATTGAGCCATCCCAGATAATTGTGAGGATTCGGCCACCGTATTTGTACGTAAGACAAAAAACATCATTGCTAAACTAAAGGTCGTTCCTGCACCGATGCCAGCTAGGATAAGGAAAAGAACAATGGCACTTGACGAAGTGAAGGAGACACCTAGCAACCCAAAGAAAAAGAGAAGACCGGATAGAAACGCAATGAAGCATTGACTCTGCATTTTGGCAGCTATAATAGGAACAATAAACGTAGCCGGAATTAACCCAACTTGATAAATGGCCATTAACCAACCCGCTTCATGTTCATCAAACCCTTTTGATATCAATATATCAGGAAGCCAGGTAAACAAGCTATACGGAATGAATGATTGAAATCCCATAAACAGTGTTACGGCCCAGGCTATTTTAGATTTGTATAGAGGTGTAGAAGAGTGGTTTTTCACTTTTCCAGGAACCTTTTTATTGGATGATCGAATTTCCGGTAATCGTAAAATCAATATGACAACGGCAATCATTGAAAACAGTGCCCAGATTTGCATGGAATTACGCCAAGAAAAGATGTCGAGTGAAGCAATCGGGACAGAAACGCCTGATGCGAGTGCGCCAAAGACATTCATCGATACAGAATAAAGACCTGTCATCACACCTACACGAAATGGAAAGCTTAATTTTATTAATCCAGGCATTAGTACGTTCCCGACGGCAATACTTAATCCGAGCAGGATTGTTCCGGTTAGCAACATGGAGGTGCCGCCAAGGGAACGAAAAATGATGCCAACCGATAAAACAATCATCGCAAGTAGCAGCATAATCTCCATCCCCATTTTTCTAGATATGCCGGGGATAAATGGAGAGAATAGACCAAATGCTAGTAATGGAAGTGTATTAACGAAACCGACGATAGTATTCGATACACCTAAGTCTTCACGAATAAATGGAATAAGCGGTCCAACCGACGTAATCGGTGAACGTAATGTAGCCGCGATAACGAGAATGGAAAGAAATAATAAAATTGTATAATACCGTTGTTTGGTGCGTTGAGGAAACTCTTCCATATATGAACTCCTTTATGAGCTTGAAAAGCATTTGTAGTGGAACACGAATTAATGCGATCTAAGTATCTTATCATGTTGATCCTCAATAATATAGGAGTAATGGATACGATAGATGAAGGAAGGTAATTTTTGGGTCTTTGTACGAAGTCTTTGAATACAATTGAGTTGGAATGAATAGAAATTTTTATTCCATAATTTTCGCTATTTTACTAATTGAGCCGAAACTTTACGTAGGAAAAAACGTATACAACTACTATTAAACTTTTTTTGGAGATCGTTAAGAATAGGGTGATTAGAGGGGAGTGAAAGAGGTGGCGAATAATGTGAAAAAGAAAAAAAGACATGATGGGGTGTAATGGTTATATACAATCGGGAATTGGCTCTTCATGCGATCATGTTTATTCCTCGGACTATTCGATCAATTTTTACATCTTAATGATTTAGTGATCATTGGAGGAAGTATGTTGCTTGGAATTGGAATAGGGTTATTCATGGATAATGTCGCTGCGGGTACATTGGCAGGAATCGGAGTAGGGTTAAGAGAGGCAGTTTATTCAAAAGTGAATAAAGAAGAGAACGATTGAGTATTTTATCGCGCCAGATCATTGCAGTTTCTGGTGTTTTTATTATTTTAAGATTCAAAAGAGACGGGAATACCTGTACGCTAATTCGATAAGAAATGTATTTTTTGTTAATTATTGTTTGTTAAAAAGGCGGGACCGATAGTGATGAATTTACCAACTAGAATCGGGACAGATGTTGACGGCTTTATTATAAATAAAACGGCGAAAGAAAATGTACAAGACGAATTTAAAGCGGTTTTAGAAGCCGCAAAAGAATTATTATTTGATATGTTTGGAGAAAAGCTAAATAGTCTATACGTTTATGGCAGTATCGGAAGAGGAGAAGCGGTTGTAAATAAATCTGATTTAGAATTAACAGTTATTGTTAAATCTCCAACTACTTTAATTGAGAAAGAAGAACTCAACAAAAAAACGGCAGAGCTCCTAAAAGAACATAACGAAATCATTAAAATAGATTATGATATTGGAGAACGTACAGAAGCGTTAACTCATGAAAATTTTCACGAGTGGGGATTTTGGTTACGTCATATGTGTGCGTGTATTTACGGGGAAGATCTAGCAACTAATTTCCCGAAAATGAAGCCAAATGAAAAAATAAGTCGTGCATTAAATGGAGATCTGCATTCATCAATTGACGATTATCTACACGAACTTACTCATAAAAATGTTTCTGAAATAAAGAAACATACGATGTTAAAAAGGATGATAAGAGGAGCGTACTTGACGATAAATGTTAAAGATGAAAGTTGGTCTACAAAGCTACAGGAGAATGTAACCATACTTCAGTCATACTTCCCAGATGAAAAGGTGTTCCACCCAAGACCTTAAAGGCTTTGCAAGAGCCTGTTCCAAATCGAGAGCTTATCTCTGTGCTTGAATTTTATAAGTTGTGGTTAAAGAATAATGAAACCGTAGGACAAGATAGGTCAGATTAAGCTTCAATACTACTTTAATGTGCTATTAAAATCGTACCTCAAAAGGTAGTTTATTTTCTTAAAAGGGGAATTTTAAGTGATGAAACCAAGTATCCATGTCACACCTTTACAATCTAATTTTGATGAGGAGATAGATATCGTTATACGTGGATGTAACCCTGGCGATGAGGTAACGTTAAAAGCATCTTTATTTGATGATCGTAACGAATTATTTATGTCAGAGGCGACATTTAAGGTGAGTCAGAATAGGGAAGTAGACCTTGCTAAGGAAGCGCCAATTACAGGGACGTATACAGGCGTGGATCCAAATGGTATCTTCTGGTCAGCCATACATAAAAAGAAGAAATACGATGACTATTTTTTGAAATCAAATACAAATGAATTAAAGGTATTGCTTCAATTATACATAGAGAATAATGTTATGGATGAAGTTCAAATCAATCGGTTCTTTTATCAAGAACAGGTAAAGTGCACTCGGATTCATGAAAAGAACACGGTTGGTATGTTATACCAACCAAAAGTAAGTGGTAATTATCCTAATGTTGTATTGTTGGCAGGCTCCGATGGGGGGCAGCTTGGTCCTGCCGCTTCTTTATTAGCCTCAAAAGGGTATACGGTATTTGACCTTGCTTATTTTAATCAAGACGGTGTACCAAATCATTTAGAAAATATTCCGTTGGAGTACTTTTATCAATCGATTCAACTACTAAAGAAGCATACAAATAATGATAAAAAGGTGACTCTTATTGGGTATTCAAGGGGAGCTGAACTCGCACTTTTATTAGCATCAGAGTATGACGAATTCTGTGCAGTTATTGCTGGGGCTCCTGGTGCTTACATAACGTCTGGTTTAAAAAATTCGATTTATGCACCAATTCCTTCTTGGACACTTAATGACGAGGCTAAACCTTATCTCAAATTTCAACATCGTCCTCGTAATATGTTTCCTCTTCTTAAGCAATGGATCTTAAGAAGACCTGCGTCTTTTTTTGGTATTTGGGAGGATAGTTTAAAGAAGTTAGATGAATTGGAAGAGAAAAGAATTAAAGTAGAACAAATCAAAGCGCCTGTATTACTCTTGTCTGGAGATAGAGATCAGATATGGCCCGCTTCCGAGTTTGTGAATGTTATTCAAGCGAATTTAACTGATGCAGAACATATACAATATAAAGAAGGCGGTCATTTTATCGCTTTTCCATATGCATTGCCCCATTTGCCTTCTAACAACTACGAGCATGTGGGTGGAGGTATGATTATGGATAGTGGGGGAACAAAAAAAGCAAACGCTGCTGCGGCTAAAGATTCATGGCCTCTTATCTGTAAATTTATTAAAAAACACACACAATCATAATGGGAAAAATGAAAAAGGAACCTCAATAAAGGGGTTCCTTTTCGCTATTTTATTTTAGTTATCAGTAGATAACATATTGTATGACACCAATCTTTGTTCCAAAGTGCCTGTATGTAATTCAAATAAGTTATTATCATAATCATAGAAGTATAAAGAATAACCTTCGCCTTCAACCCTTTCTCGAGGAGGCTTTATATCTAAGTTAAATTCATTTATTTTATGTAAGTAATAATCAACATCTTTATCATCAATCTTAAAAGCAACATGGTGATACGTTCTGTTAACAATTGTTTTATTCTCCATAACAGCAATCCATTGCCCGCCTATAATAAAAAAACGTTCTCTTGAAAGAGAAAATTGTTTTTCACCACTGTGGTACACTTCTTGCGCATTGAATAACCCTTTAAAAAGTTCTGTTGTTTTATCTAAATCTTTAACAACAAACGTGATATGACTAACACCTTCAATCATAGAACATACCTCCTAGTTCAATTCGTGATTCAACGTTCTTTAGATACATACTACCTTAATTTTAGCGTCTGTGAAAATCATGCCATCAGTTCGAGACAACGATAGGAACCCGGCTATTGCTTTTCCGTATTGGGAAACATAGCGATCCAGGCATAAAATTTATAATATATGATATAGTCGAAGTAATGAGTCAATGACCAAATCAAGTGGCAAGGTAGGTGATAAAAGTGCAAGTGAAGATAGCGTCAGAAGAAGTAGGCTCTAAGATAGTTGAGTGGTATAGTTGCATTATCTCTGCTTCGTATGAAGAAGCGAAGGTCATTAAAAAAGAAGTAACACAATTACTAAGGCATATGGAGGAAGACGATAAAGTATTGGCGTACTATTCCCTTGTCGACTTCCGACATAATCTGTTTATTGACAAGTCAAACAAGGGTCATCATATAGTTGGAGATCTTTCCTTTATTGAAACGGATGTTGATAGGTACTTAAAATATCTCTATTACTTTATTGGGGGTCAATATGAATACACCCAAGAGAGGTACCGATCGGCTGTTAAAATGTTTCGTAAGGCAGAAAGGCTACTCGAGTATGTAAATGATGAAGCCGAAGAATCGGAATTTTATATGTACATAGGTGTAGCCTATTATCGGCTCAATCAATACCTATTTGCCACTTCCTATTTAGAACAGGCTGAAACCATATTTAACAGGTTAAACTACCATGAGAGAGCACTGAATTGTAAACAAGTACTTGGTGCAATTTTTTCAGAATTACATCAATATGAAAAAGGGGATAACCTTCTTACTGAAGCCTTGGAAGAGTCTACGTATCCGGTAACAACTGGAATTATCTTACGTGCCTTAGCTTTAAGTAAAATTAGACAAACAAACTATGAAGAAGCTGTTTTCTTTTTTGAAAGTGCACTAAAGATTAAAGAACACAGAGAATTCTATAACGGAGCTAAAACGCTAACAGACCTTTCTCATACGCTTTTCAAACTAGGTCGTTACGAGTCCGCTAAAGTGATTTTTAAAAAAGCTAAAGTGAATGTGTGGTGCTTTAACAATAGTGAGTTTAAAGCAAGGTGTAAATATATAGAAGGTCTATATCTCATGTCCGATCATCATTTAATTAAAGAGGCATTAGAGGATTTAAGTCGTTTAGGAATGTATTATGAAGTATGTGAGTTGGCAGAAGAAATGATTGAAATATCAGAGAACGCAAAGGATGTTGAAAACGCTTTAGGTTATTACAGAATTGCATATAAAGGGAAGTTAGACCAAAATTTGATAGGAGATGATCAAGTATGAAAAAAATGATATTCTCGTTTATTGCCGTTTTACTTTTATCCGTAACACCTTTCTCTACAAATGCAATTGACGAATCCGTCATTGGCACTCAAGGAAAAACGGATATTGCAGGCTAAGTATAAGTGAACTTTTTTCCTGTCTCAAAGCATTCCTTTGAGGCAGGTTTTTTTAAAATTTATAAGCTTGTACGGTGAATGGAGAAGGAATTCGTTATTAAGTCTCGGATGTGATACATAGTCTAAATATAGAGGGACAGTTTTTTTATTGTATACCACCTGCTTTTTTTAGAAATCTAATGTTTCGTTTGCGAATTAGCTAGCAGAAAGGAATACACATCTACGTCATAAAGAGAATGTGTATAATTTCTTAGGTTTCTACGAGGTTAGTTCTTATTTTCTATGGTTGCAAGTTGGGTTAATAATAAAAATGAAACTTTTTTTGTATCTGACAGTATATGTAGAGACATTTTTTAAGGAGGATGAGGAATGGAATGGGACATGGTTTTAATCGCCATAAGCATTGCGGCTGCTGGATATTTTATTGGTGATGGACTAAAAAACTTTAAAAATCCAGATGCGAAAAATCTAATGGATAAACTAGATGAAGGTGACGAGCACGAATTAATTAAAGAAAATGATGTGCATTATTTTATGGGGATATCAAAAGACGATGCAAGAAATCTAGTTCAAGATCATTCAGATATTCCTCACGTGATCATTAACAATAAAGTGTATTTTCCAAAAAATAAATTGCGGAAATGGTTAATCGAGCTAGGAGAGTGACACAACAGAACAGAGATTTAAACGGAAGTATGAGAGACTTTAACGTTTGAAGAACTTAATGAAATAGCAAAAGACATACTGAAGAAAGAGCAACCTATGCGTGAAAGTGGTGCTCTTTTATTTTTGTGTGAACTAGGCAAATTCATCATGAATAACGAGTGAGATGATAAATGAAGCTAGTTAGATCGTGCTTTTCTCTTATAAGTAATCTTAATACTTTAACGATAGAGAAAATAGTTATGGAAACAAGGATCGCTGAATAAACAACCGCAAAAAGGACCTCTATCTATCACCCTCCTATATTTAAAATGTCTTCATTATTTAAAAAATAAGAATCATCTATAACTAGGTTAAGTTACAATAGAGTCAATCTCCTCGTTTTACAGGAGTGAACGTCTTCAAAGGACTCTATTTGATTCTGTCGAATGATATAGAGAAGAATGCATAATAAATCGGAGGTTCTTATGGATGAACTTGAATTAATACAAAAGAGAATGAAGGCTTTCGAAAAACACGGAAATTCTTTAGTGGGAGCGAAAGTGTATTATCGTGGAGACTGGGACGCGTATTACTTTGATATCGCTGGAAAGCAATTCGGGATAATGAGCCCTAAACCGAGTAAAGAAGCGTTAATCACTTTAAAAAATCTTCCTGAAAAAAATGAAGAATTAAGAGAAATGTACGAAGATGTGATCCCTGGTTATTATGCAAATAAAAACCACTGGAATTCAATCATGCTCCATACGTCAGAGCTTAGTGATGAGGAAATTCAATTATTCATTACGGTATCTTACGAATTAGTATTGAAAAAATTCCCCCTAAAGGAGCGTAAGCGAATTAGCGAGTTAAGTACCGTTTCGGGTGAAAATGAGGACAACTAACTTGGTAAGAGGAAGAAATGAGGAGCGGGATATGAATCATCTGAAATTTAATGAATTTATAAGAATAGCTAAAAAACTAAATGAGCATCATATCATTCCTTTATTAATGGGTTCTGTTGGTTTAGAAGTCGTTACTGGTGTAAGTTGGGACGCCAAAGATTTAGATATTCATGTTCCGGGTGACAAAAGAGGTTGGGACGTGCCACCTGATCGATCAATCGATAACTGGAATGACATTGTAACCATCATGAATGCAATGGAATATCACTTAATTGATTTGCATGAACATGAATTTAAGAAAAATGGGTCATCAGTTGAGTTTGGTATTATTGATACGCTACCAAGCTTCGCAGGCGTACAACTAGAAGATTTAGAAATGCATCAAAAGGGAGACGTAAACTATTACTTGCTAGATCCAGAGCAATACTTATGTGTTTACGAGGCTTCCATGAAGGATAGTTATCGAGCAGAGAAGAACAATCATAAAGATCTTAAAAAAATAGAATACTTGAGAAGCATGAGTAGACATGCTTAAGGTTTTTGTACGTACGGAATGTTTTATGGGAGGAAGATTTTAAAAATGAAGTAAGTAATAGAGCAAAAGGAGAGATTTCATGTGGCAACAGACGTTTGTTGGAACGGATAGGGGCAAGTTTGAAATCTTTACTAGGGGGGATGGCGAACCACTATGTTTAACACACTTGTATAGTGAATTTAATGAATTAGGTGCGTATTTTGCTGATGAATTTACGAACTCCTTTAAGGTGATCTTAGTAAACTTAAGAGGAGTGGGGAGTCCATGTAGAGTGGAAGGTATGGACTCTTTAAGCATGGAACAATCGGTTTATGATTTAGAAGCGCTACGAAAAGCATTAGGTTATAAAAAATGGGCTTTTGCTGGTCATTCTACTGGTGGTATGTTGGGGTTAAAATATGCGATATTGGCACCGGAATTTTTAACAAAAATCATGGTTGGTGGAGCGGCAGCATCAAATAAATATATGGAACATCCAGGTAGTATGTACTGTCCTCAATCTCCATTAAATAAGAGAATGAAAGAAATCCTAACTACCTTAAGGGCGTCAAAAGATAGAGATGAACGAATAAAGGTTAATGTTGAGTGGTCGAATATGTCTCTATACTTTCCAGAAAAAAGGGATGTGTACTTTAAGAAACCAAGTAGCGGAAAGGTTGTATCGGAGAGATTAGATTACTCATACAATGAATTGCCAAATTACGACTTAACAAGTGATCTACTTAATGTAGACGTACCTACTTTTGTGTATTGTGGAATTCATGATGCTCAATGCCCTTATGAATTTTCGGAAGAGATCCATTCATTATTAAAAAATTCTCGTTTTTTTAAGTATCAGTATAGCAATCATTTTCCTTTTATCGAGGAAAAAGAAGAATTTAATTTAATGGTACGTAAGTTTAAAGATGTCTGTGCGAATGAGTGGTTATCAAAAGGTTAAACTAACAAAAGAGATTCTCATTTCATTAACAGACTATTTTGGTTAATGAGTGGGAATAAAAACAGACCCCTTAGCGGAGTCTGTTTTTAATTTTTTTGTAGCGCATAGGCGTGCTCAATGTAGGGACGGGCAACTTCTTGAACATCTTCTAACGCCATCGGCAACAATCGTTTTGGGATATTAAAAGGGGATAAGAGGCCAGGCGTGGATTTATTTAAGTATAGAATGAACCGTTTTGGAAAAGGCTGTCTACGTATAACGGCGTCCACATCATGGAGCTCTATTCCGAGATAGACTTGACCAGCATAGTGATAGATTGGTAAAGACCTAATTTCATCCCAATGCACCAGGCCAGCGCCAACCACGGATGCGTTATCATAGATTCCATTCTCATCAATACGTAGCGATGGCTTTGGGGAAATCATCCTGTAGACTGCATAAACGAAACAAAAACCAAAAAAGAGTATACTCGCATAACCAATGATGGCGAGTAGTGTATTATACGAAGCATCATGTTCGGGTCCCGTCAATGAAAGCAAGTTAAATCCCATTACTACAAATACAAGTGCTCCAAAAGCAAGTAAAGCCATCGTTCTTTTTGGTGGGAAGACAACAATTGGTTTTGAAAGCTGGTCTTTCATCATAGTCCCTACTTTCTGAAAATCTAATTATGATATTTAAAAATTGTATAAGAAGTCATGCTAGATCACAACAAGTATCTCAATTGGAAGCTTTTTACTGACCCCAATAATATATGATATCCTAAAACGTATAAATGATTATATATAAACGTTTTGTATTGGAGGATGTATGTCTCAAAAAAGAGTGAATGTAAGGAAAGCGATTAGAAAAGAGAAGGTTATTGCGATCTTTATTATGATCTTTTTGGTGAGTGTTTTTATCATCAGAGTGATCGAAGCGCCAGAAAATCGTCAGAATAACCCAATCGCTGATTTTATTTCGGATAAAATCCCTTAAAGTGTATGATAAAAAGGATGCGCGAGGAAACGAATAACGTATTAGAAGATCTTTTCTCTTTTGTTGATACTTGACTACTACCAATATTCGGCTAAATAGCCACACATATCGTACAGTGAAAAGCGTGTAAAGTTATTCTAGTATAGAAAACTCTTTACCGTATCTAGTAAACTATTTAAGATAGAAAGGAAAAGATATACTGATATGGAGGATGACAATGAAAAAAATGAATGTTCTATCGGCTATTGCCTTTAGTAGTGTGATGCTAGTGGCATGTGGATCGAATGATGACGAGTCAAACGAGTCTGAAGCGCTTCCAGAAGAAGTGGAAAAACAACCTGAAAATGATTTAATGGATGATCAGGCTAGCGGGGAAATAGCGTTAGAACATGTAAATCACTTAGTTTTTGAGATTGGTCAAAGGGTTGCTGCTTCCGAAGAGGAACATCTAGCTGGTCAATATGTAAAAGTGCAATTTGAACAATTGGATTTAGATACGGATGTACAAGACTTTACCTATACGTTAGATGAGGACGATGAGTCATTTGAGTCGGAGAATATCGTTGGGTACAAACAAGGTGATTCTAATGAACAAATCATCGTAGGAGCTCATTATGACTCTGTATCTGAAGGGTTAGGTGCGGATGACAATGCCTCTGGAGTTGGGGTGATGTTAGAAGCTGCCGAACGGTTGCAAGACAGTCAAACACCGTATTCCATCGTTTTTGTTGGGTTCGGGGCTGAAGAAGTTGGGCTACAAGGCTCAAGTCACTATGTGAATGAAATGGCAGATGAGGAGATTGATCATACGGTTGGCATGATTAACCTTGATAGTTTAATCGCTGGGGATAAAATGTATGTTCATGGAAGTGAAGGTGAAGACGGTTTTATCCGTGACCTAGCATTAGAGATAGCAGGTGAACTTGAGCTAGATCTCGAAGTGAACTCTGGCTCCAACCCTGATTACCCAGAGGGCACAACGGGCGATTGGAGTGACCACGCTCCGTTTAATCAAGCCGGAATGCCTTACGCTTATTTTGAAGCGACAAACTGGGACATCGCTGAATTGGATGGATATACGCAAACGGAAGAACACGGTAGTATTTGGCATACAGAAAATGATACATTAGATGCGATTGAAGAGAGATTTCCTGGTCGAGTTGAAGAACGTCTGTCTACTTTTAGCACCTTGTTAACAGAAGTATTAAAGTCTCTTGACTAAGTAAGAATGATTTAAGAGTGAGTGAAGCCTGTCGACAATTTTCATTTTATTAAGTTGGACGACAGGTTTTTTGCTCGGTTTTTGAAAGAGCGATTATACTTGATGCCGTGAGTATTTTTTAATAAGTTTAGTCTATTTTTTGGTAAGATAAGTGGGGGAAGGGAGACAACATGGAATTAATCATCAAAAGTCCGCTGAAACCACTCTTATTTAAGCAATCGATACACGTTCAAGGTGAGGTTAGTGGGTATTTAGCGGCGAAGAATCCGTTAAAAATAGCGATAGGAAGACATTCGTATAAAAGTACATATAGGAATGCAACAATCTCTCTAGAAGAACAGAAGACACAGAATAAAAAAAGAAATTGGATCATTCGAGTATCCAATGAAACTGCCGGAGTCATGGTGATGTCATCTGGTACGAGTGATACGTTAAAACACAATCTTACCTCCTATCACGTCACATTTAAAGATAAAAACTATCACGTGAACAAGCCCTTCATGCAATTGGGAGCAGAAGAGTCTTTCTTATATGATGAACAGGGCGTATTGCTGGCTCAAATAAGTTCTTCTTATTCGAAAAAGCCACGGTTTAAAAAAATCATTAAAATCCATAATGGAAAAGAGTTTATTGAAGAAGAAATTGCTTTTTTTATTGTTACTTTAAATACGACTCTATTTGTCTCGTAATAAAAAGACACTTCTTCATTAAAACGGGAATGTCTTTTTCGCATGTATGGAAAGTTTAACCTAAGGCCATGGGCGAACACTGGACGGAAGCTTCGCTATACTTTGGTATAACAAGGGGTGTAAGCTTTTAAGTGACTGTTTGCGAAACGTGTATAGCGATTATCCCTTTTTTGAAATCAAGTATTTGGAATAAGGGTATCAAATTCCTCGATAACATCTTTAAACTCTTGGTCAGATAATGAGTTTAAGTGTTCAGCCAACCCCATCACATCGTTTGCTTGTTTCTCAAAAACTAAATTTGTTATACGAGTCACTTTATTAGCCACTGAATTGATGTAAGTGGGCCGTACCTTATTTTTCTTTTTCATGTGACCGACCACCTTTTTAATAGAGTGGCCATTTCAAAGATTTATATACATTTTTACAGAATAGATTTATAGGATAGGAGGGATCAATGGAGGTAGGGCTTAGCGGAGGGGTAGTAACCCCTGATTTATTGTTGCGCTTTAAAAAGAATTACTTTATAAACGGGACACGAGAATAAAAAAACAAGCCCCTTAGGAGCTCGTTTTAATAAAAAAATACCTATTCAATCAATTGATTAAAGTCATCTAACAGGTTTGTGTATTTTTCCACATTGTCCAGAATACCTGATTCATTAAGGAGTTCTGTGTTAAATTCACCATCTTCCATTCCAGACAAGTACATATCAATTCCTTGTTCAAACGATTCATTGTAAGCAAGTGCTTCGTTATGAACATCTTCCAACAGTTCTGGAGGGGTTAACTCATTAAAGGTGTCGATGTTCGTCTTCATCGTGGTTAGTGATTCTTCTAATTGAACTCGTGCCTCTTTATCCGTTATCGCTGTTTCGGCAAGTGTTGGAATGTCACTTGCGAATTGCTGGACGTCTGTCACATAGTCAGTTGCAGCTGGAACGTAATCTAGTCCATTTGAAATCTCATCTAAGGCAGAACAGCCTGTAGTTATTAATACAAACGGGAAAAGCAAAGCAATGACCGTTTTCTTCATTAAATTCGCTCCTTTAGTGTTTTAACCATTTTATTATACCTGTTTTTTCTCCTAGTCAACTAGAGGTAGGAGGGTATTATTGACCGGTTACAATGATTATAAAGTGTAACCACCAGCACTATGTTTTACTCTTATTTGTTCGATAAATCTAAATAAATGTTTTACTTACGTTGGATAATGGGATATGATAATGAGCAATTCTATATAAAAGGCAATGAAGAGAAGAGTAGACATTTGAACGATCTAACAGAGACCTCCGGTAGCTGAAAAGGAGGGTGAGAGAAAATGTTGAACCAAGGCTCGGAGCTGTGCACCGGATTTATGTGATTCATAAGGATGGCGCAACGGGTTCTCCCGTTATAGAGATAGAGTATCGCAGGCGTTTGTGGCCATGCCGTACTTGATGAGGCTTCTTTAGCAATAAAGAGGCAAAATGGGGTGGCACCGCGACGTAATCTCGCCCCCAAAACAAATTTGTTTTGGGGGTGAGATTTTTTTATTTGGTTTTGCATGATCAAATGAAAAGGAGTGGTGTGAATGTCTAGCTGGAGAAATCCGTTATTGCTATTAACTGGGATAGGCGTTTCAAATATCGGCGGATGGGTTTACTTAATTGCACTCAATTTAATTGTATTGAATGAAACGGGTTCCCCCCTTGCGGTTGCGTTGCTTTATAGTCTAAGTCCAATTGCGACAATTTGTTCAAATGTTTGGGCTGGTAGTTTTATTGACCGTGTGAATACGAGGAAATTAATGATTTGGTTGGATCTGTTTCGAGCATGTGGAATTGCGCTTATTCCGTTTCTCCCCTCTCTTGTTTTCGTGTATATAATTGCATTTATCATAAATATGGGGAGTGCCATCTTCCAACCGACCGCAATGGTGTATATGACAAGGTTAATTCCAAAAGAAGATCGGCAACGGTTTAATGCGCTGCGCAGCTTCATTCATTCGTGTGGGACTTTAATTGGCCCTTCGATCGCGGGCATTCTCTTTTGGTTGGGAACCCCTTACACTGCAATTCATTTAAATGCATTCGCTCTCTTCATCTCTGCCTTTATTATTCAGCTTTTACCCAATGTAGATGTAATGAAAAAGGAAGCAATCGGTCAAAATTTAACTTGGGAGATCATAAAAAATGATTTTAAGATGGTTAAGCGCTTTAGTAAAACATCTTCCTATGTAGTAAAGATCTATCTTTTGTTTTGTGGCATGACGGTTTTTATGACCGCAATTGATTCGCTTGAATCCCCGTTTGCCAAAAAGGTTCTTTTATTAGAAGATGCTCATTACGGTTTTCTATTAAGTCTATTTGGAATAGGGATCATTCTCGGTTCGGTCATTAATTCCGTATTTACGAAGCGACTTGCGGTTTGGTTTTTAATTGGTATCGGAACCCCATTTATAGCCGTAGGTTATCTTGTTTTTTATAGTGCACAAAGTTTTTATAGCGCTGTTCTGGGCGTATTCTTAATTGGCTTTGCGATTACGTTCGCAAATACAGGTTTTTTAACGTTTTATCAAAATCATGTACCTGTTCAAATGATGGGTCGGTTTGGCAGTATGTTTGGGGTTGTTGAAGCAGTCCTAATCGTAGGACTCACAGGTTTATTAGGTGTTGCCGCAGAATTTACATCAATTAGACTAGTGGGATTCATTGGTTCTGGCGGCTTTCTCTTGCTAGGGATCTTGGCATACTTTCTAGTTACACGAAAGAAAAGGCAAGGGTATTTTATGGAGAAGGGATTGATAGATAAGTAAAAGAGCGAAATTTGCTCTTCTTATCTCTAAGTATTTTTTGACCGTAAAGTTGCGTTAAGTGTTAGAGGAAATCCAAATTGATCCAGGCGCTATTATGAATTTCCAGAATTAGAGAGAAATCAAGCCTATCGCTTTGAATTCAAAGGGCAGCAGATAACTATCTCCTTACATTTTATTAACTAGTTAGTAGAAGTTAGGAAGTGTAAAGTTAAGATATTTCAGATAATATATAGGTGTTGAGAGTATATGAGTGCTGAAGGGTGGAAATGAAGAGATGAATGAAAAGGACTTCTACAATAAAGTAGGTCAAGTAAATGGTTGGGATTTTAGTCAAGTACAAGTTACAACTGAAGCTGTTGCGTGGAATTTTTATGAAGAAGTACTTAAGAGAGGTAGAAGCTCTGATATTCTATTAGACATTGGTACAGGCGGAGGCGAAAACTTACTGAACATCGCCTCTTCCTTTCATTCTTTAGTTGGAATTGATGTTTCGAGTGGCATGATGGAAACAGCAAGAGCTAATCTTAATCATTCAAACGTGTCTAATGTCAGCTTGACACAAATGTCGTCTGAAAAATTAACGTTTCCAACCGAATCTTTTGATCTCATTACAAGTTGTCACGCACCATTCAGTGCAAGAGAAGTCGTAAATGTATTGAAAAAAGGGGGGCTTTTCTTAACGCAGCAAGTAAGTGAATTTGATAAACTTAATCTTAAAGCGGCTTTTGGTCGTGGACAATCGTTTGGTGAGAAGGAAGGGTCATTAAAAGAAAGATACATAAATGAGTTGGAAGAAGCGGGATTCTCTGATGTTCAATCAACTGAATACAACGCAACGGAATACTATCATAGGCCAGAAGATCTTATTTTCTTATTAACACATACTCCGATTATTCCTGAATTTGGTGAAAGGGAAAATGATTTTGACATTCTTAGTGCATTTATTCAAGAAAATAAAACTGAAATAGGTATTAGAACAAACGCTAAGAGGTTTATGATTGTAGCGCAAAAGTAATGAATCAGGTTTTTCCTTTGATAAAGATGGAGATTTTGATTGGGTGGTTTGTTTATCTTTTAAAACAAAGTTGAAATGGGGGTAGGTATGAAAAGGATAATGGTTGTAGGAGCATCGGGGGTTTTAGGGAAATTCATTTGTCATGAAGTACTACGGTTATTTAATTTAGAAATACAGCTCATTATTACGGATTATGATAAGGAACGAGGAAAGCGACTGGCGGATGGTTTTGATCGTCAAGTGCAGTTTTGTCATTTTTTTCTGGGTGATAATGAAAGGCTAAATCAAGTATTAGCAGATGTGGATGGAGTAGTAATTGCCTTAAAACAAGAAAAACCTTTGATACAAAAAGCGTGTATTGAGCAAGGGGTTTTATGTGTGGATGTGACACCATTCTACGAGTTTGTCGATAAGGTAAGTAATTTAAATGAGGAAGCAGAAGAAGCAGGGAGTGGCTCTGTAGTAATGACTGGCTTTTTTCCAGGTTTATCTGCTTTAATGGTTAAAAAAGCGATTGAACCTTTCAGTAAAGTAACCGAAATTCATATTGGCTTATTACAAAATGTAAATGCGAACGTTGGAACTTCTGGAATTAAGGATATGCTAAAGATTATCTCAGAGCCCGTTATGATGGAGCGAACGCGTATGCGGGGCTTTCAAATGAAACGAAAAATGGAGTTTCAGAGTTTAAAAAATGCCACAGAAGTGAGACTGATTGAGCATTCAGAGAAAAAAATAATCGTGCAAAAGCTAGGTCTCGATGCTGACAGTGTACATTACTGGACGTCTTGGAATAAACGTCGTTTTAACCTGTTCATCACCTTACTAATAAAATCGAAATTGATTTCTTATATTCCTATGATTGATGGAAAGGTTCTCAGTAAAGTAGTGAAGCATAACCCCAAGAAAACGGAAAGGGCCTATTTAACAGTAGAAGTAAAAGGGATAGTCAGCGGAACAGAACAAGTTCAATCAGTACGCTTATCTACTGAATCTGATTATCGAACTACCGCAATGGTTGCGGCCGCTCTATTAAAAATCGCATTGCAGAAAGGTGTAGTCGGTGTCGTGTGTCCGTTTGAAATGGCCAGTCTAGATGAGGTTTTAAAAGAGATCAATAGCAAAGACATTGTCATAGAAGAACAGCCAACTATTTCCTAGCCTTTTCTAGTTAATTAGAAAATCATCTGCATAACTGTGCATAAAATATAGGGTCGACTGGCTGTTGTTCTGAATATCATTTTAAAAGAATGTTTTCTTTCCTTGCAGGGATAACGTTATCCGAATACATCCGCCGTAGACGCCTAAGTATGGCTGCCTTAGAACTCAATCAATCCAGCATAAAAGTAATTGATGTCGCGAAAAAATATGGTTATAATTCTCCGGATTCATTTACTCGTGCTTTTCTACATTTACATGGTGTCACACCATCAGAGGCAGGAAAGCATGGGCAGGCATTAAAAGTATATCTGTTCAACTTCTTCCTCCTACCTACTCACGGAAGGGTCAACGTGTGTAGAACCAGAAATATGGATTCCGGTTAATCGCATCACAAAAGATTAAATATAAAGTTACTAGAGTATGGGGATACGCTACCACACGTATCCCCCTTTTTCTAGTTCAAATTAATGTGCAATCATTTCGCGAGCTATCTGATCGGCATCAAGGTCTATTGGATAGTATGTGGGCCAATTCGTCACTTCTTCCAGCAATGCCTCCCGATCATCTCCCCAATAAAGATGAAAATGATGGGATTTAGTAGGGAAGATGCTGTGGTCACTAAACTGAATGTAAGTTGGCATGTTATCTGATTCCTCGATCTGTTTGAAGATGTAGCGAACGAATTAATAGAGAAGATTAGTTGAATGAAACGATAAATCGGGACATACCTTAACAATAAAAACCACTTATATTGTTAGGAGACTGCTATGGATTTCGTTCATTATGTGACTGTATTTTTATTGAGTTTTTGCCCATTCATTGAAATCTTTGTTGGTATACCAGTTGGAATTGTCTTGTTTCAATTAGATCCAAAAGGAGTTGCTCTTATAGCGTTTATTAGTAACGCTACGAGTATTATTTTCCTACAGTACTTAATTTTCCGTTATAAAGACAGTCGGATTTTAAGACCAATTACACAAGTGAATCCTGAAAATCGAGCAATAAAACTGATTCATAAAGTTGTAGAGAGATTTGGTGTATTTATTGCTGCCTTAATTATTCCTTTTATGATTAGTGGACATGTTGGCATTGCCATGCATTCTATTCTTGGTGTATCCAAACAAAAGTTGCTACACAGTTTGCTCATAAGCATTGCAATTTGGACGTTCTTATTAATTTACTTGAGTCAACTAATACCGGGGTTTTTGTTACAGGTAGGGGGACGTTCTTAAAGGATACTAGGAAGAGAAAAGCAGGTTGGTTCCTGATTTGTATCGCTCTCAAGTCAGGGACGTTTGCATGTTAACTGTTCCATTCACTACAGCTGACGGGTGTGCCTCGTAGTGAGAAAACCGATAGGGGATATTGGAAAATAGCTCAGATGATAAGTGGATTTTGCAAATGAAAAAAGGTGTGTATGAGTTAGCAATTCTATTATTAATAAATAGACAAGACATGTATGGATATGAAATAAATAAAGAGTTAAATGAAATTCAATTATTTCGTTTAGCTGAAGGATCGATTTACCCAATTTTGAAGAGATTAGTGAATAAAAATTGGATTGTTTCATATGCAGTTGAGTCTGAAGATGGGCCAACGAGAAAATATTATAAAATAACAGAGGAAGGATTTAAAATAGCCAGAAAACGAACGGAGGAATACCAAGCCCTTTTTAATACGGTGGATCAATTGAAAGGAGAGTTGTTATGACTAGCCATTATACGTCAGTTGAAGCATATGTAAAGCAACTAGAAGACCAGTTAAGTCGGAAATTACCAAAGTCGGAGCGGAAGTCACAGTTACTAGAAATTGAAAATCATTTAGAGTCATCTATAAGTGAACGTGAACATTTGACTGAGTCAAGAAGAGAAGCCGTTCAAGCCGTGTTATCTGAGTTTATTTCTCCTGTTGAATTGGCTAAACAAATAAACTCAGAAAATACAGCAATTCAAGAAACGACATTTGAAACAGATGATATTGGCTTTAAGGCTGGAACCGGCTTTCTTTTCACTGGGTTTGGGTTGCTTGCTGTATCTGTTTTCTACGGTGAATTAAAATGGGAGTTACTAATGGTAGGTACGCTAAGTATTATCGGAGTTTTACTAGTCCTATCACTGTCGTCCATAAAATGGAATGGAGAAAGGATCGACTTCCTAAAGTCAATTGGAAAACAAATTCAATTTATCGTTGTTCCAATTGGTGGGGCAGCTTTCATCATTAGAAGCCTAATTGATGGAACCGTCAATTACAGAGCGTTTCTATATATGATAGGTTATTTGCTAGTAGCTCTATGTGTTTTCTTGTTTCTTAAAAAGTTATATCATTTGAAGAACGTTTATAGATAAAGTATGTTTAAACAAACATAACATGTTCTTTAGGAGGAAACTAGATGGAGGAGTTTACGGACTTTTTGGTTAAGGTTGATAATCCTGATCATCGGGAGCGCATGAAAGAAGTATTGACTTGGGTATTGACGCAGTTTCCGAATTTAAAGCCAAAAATTGCTTGGAATCAGCCGATGTTTACCGACCATGACACCTTTATCATTGGCTTTAGTATAGCGAAACAACACATGGCTGTTGCTCCAGAGAGGGTAGTCATCGAGCAGTTTTCTAAGGAAATTGTAGAAGCTGGTTATGATCACACAAAGGAATTGATCCGTATTAAGTGGAAACATGAGGTGGATTACTCGTTACTTGAGAAGCTCATCGCTACTAATATATTGGATAAGGAAGATTGTACGACTTTCTGGCGGCAATAGAAAAATTAGTTATGTTAGAGATTCTTAGATCTGGGCAACGAACATGTTAAAAGTTGCAAAGGTGTAAAGCACAACTTGTAGCTAATAATTACTGATTCAATTGATTACTCGGAAGAAAAAGACCCTCTGAACTAAAAAAACATAAAAAAAGTAAAGACATTTCCTCGTGATGTGGGAATGTCTTTTTTTTGTGGAACTTTTTACAATAATCAACGTAGTTAGATTATACGATCGGAGTTGTGGGAGGATATGCGTACATGTCTAAACTAATTGAATCTAAGGAAAAACGAAATCAATCGGGTACAACAATTTTAAAAGAATATGTGGAAATTAACGGTGTGAAGCAAGGACTGATTATAGAGACGAAAAGGAATGATTTACCTGTTTTACTTGTCTTACATGGAGGCCCAGGTTATCCTCTTTATCCAATTATGAAAGCAAATAAGGTGGAACTCCATCAGTTGTTTACGGTCTGTTATTGGGATCAAAGAGGTACAGGGATGTCCTATTTGTCAGATGAAAATAAAAGTAGCTTAACTTTGGAACAGTTAATTAGCGATACGGTTGAAGTGAGTAACTATGTAGCAAATAAATTCTCAAAAGAAAAAATCTACTTGATGGGTCACTCATGGGGGACATTTTTAGGCAGTCTAACAGCGAGCACTCATCCCGATTTGTATCATGCCTATCTAGGCGTTGGTCATGTAGGCTCAGCAAAAGGGACAGAAGAAGAATCCTATCAATTTATTTTAGAGCAAGCGAAAGAAGCGGGAAATCAGAAGTGGGTTTCTGAAATTGAAAAAGTCGGTTTCGATGAGCAGTATTATAAGAATCAAGAATACAACTTGATTAGGGGGAAATATACAAATAAGTTCGGCGGGGGATTTTTACGAAAAGGCTATTCCAATTATCAAGGATTAAAAGATGTGTTTACAACGAGAATATATACGTTGAAAGAAAGAGCCAATGTATTTAGGGGCAGCATCGCGTCTTACCAAGTATTAGGAGAAGTTCTGGCCACAACTGATTTAGTGGATGAAATAAAGGAATTTACAATTCCCGTGTATATCTTCCAAGGAAAACATGATCGCCTTACGTCGCATCGTCAAGCTCTTCGTTTTTATAATGAAATTACGGCTCCTAAAAAGAACTTTTTCTCATTTGATCACTCTTCGCACGCGCCATTTATTGAAGAAAAAGAAGTCTTTTTCTCACTACTAAAAAAAGAAGTACTTGGAATGTGAGGAAAAGTTTCATTGATAAGTTATCTAACGAGTGAGTGCGCTTGTCATTGAAGCGTCTCTTTTTTTATTTTTTGAGTAGAAAAGGAGATTAAGAATTCATCTGGATAAAGACCCTTAAACATGTTTATTAACTATGTTTAAGGGTCTTAACATTTTATTGATTCTTTATAATAAAGAGGAACAGAAATTATGCGATCGTAGATAGGGGACTAATGAATGAAACTTCATCTGACAAACGAACCGAGTAAGAAGGATAAACAATTCATAGAAGAGGCACTTTACTCATTTAATTTAGATCATTTGCCACAAGATTTAAGAGGGAGGTACGAAGAAATTAGCTTGTTTCTTAAAGATGAACAAGGTGTTGTTCATGGAGGAATTCTTGGTGAAATTTGTTGGAATTGGCTTGAAATCGAATACCTTATCCTGGATGCAGACGTAAGAAAAGAAGGGTATGGAAGTCAATTATTAATGGAGATCGAAAAAATCGCTATAGCAAAAAAATGCGATTTTATTAAAGTAGATACGTTGAGCTTCCAAGCGCTTGATTTCTACAAAAAACATGGCTATCACGTTTTTGGCAGTATTGATAATGTAGGAAGAGAGTTTGAACATTATTATTTGAAAAAGAATTTAGTTACAAGCACAAAGCAATCATAATGTTTGATGCATCTTTAACTGAAGGCAGTTAATCTGTAAGCAAGGATATGAGAAGTGGACGTTCCATGAGTAACGTCCACTTCGTTTATCTTTGAATCCTTTGTTCGATATGCAAATCGTTTTATTTTTGAGGCGTACGTATTGTTGTTTAACTTGTGAAAAACTTCTCAGTATAAAAGGGTTGTGCATCATCGTTAAAGTCAACGCCTACGCCTAAGTTTCTGAAGTCTTCATGGAGAATGCTTTCTCTATGCCCTAACGAGTTCATGAGTCCTTCATGAGCGAAGATACTGCTCATCTGCCCAAATGCTAGATTTTCACCAGCCGTTGTAAAACGAATATTGTCTTCTTGTAGGCGATCAAAAGGAGACTGTCCTTCTAAGTTCGTATGGTTAAAATAGTTGTGGTCAGCCATATCTGTGCTATGTTTTCTTGCTGTTTCTCTTACAGCATCATCCCATTCTAGAATGGGCAACTCGTGTTGAACACGCGCTGCATTAGTTAAATCAAATAGTTGATACTCGAAGCCTTCTTTTAATTCTTGACTTGGTTCTGCATAAAGTGAGTTTTTGTTTTGTTCAAGATCCTGGTCAATGATTTGAATTGCAGTCACAGTGGTATCTTGGTGTTCATCGTAAAAAATGGTCACATAACTATTATCTAGTTGAAATAAGTCGTGCTCTTGATCATCATTCATTTGATAAGAAGTGAGACCCTTTTGAATTGCACTAGCCGGTTCTCCTAGTTGATTGCGAACATGTTGTTGCTCACTACCGTGGGTTATTTCTGTTGGAGAGGCAATGAGATCTTGATTCGTATAGAGACCTTTGACTACGTGCTCGTCATCATAGGCGACCATCACGAAATGATGATAGTCTTTGTGGTACGTATACCAATCGACATTGTATTCGTTCTCTGAACTGCGCACTTCTTCGCCTAATTCTTCTTCAACGAATTCTCTAGAATCCCCTAATTCAATGCTATGAATAGAGAATAGTTGCTCATCTGGTTCCGTTAATGAAGGTGGTTCAACCTCGGTCCATTCGTTTGCATCATTACGAATGAAATCCCCAAATAAAGAATCAAGGAAATCGTCAAATGAACTAAACGAGAGATCAGTTGAATCACTCCATGAACGGATGGAATCAACTGAAGAGGCAACGGCATTTTTCGCTGGATTAATCCACGCTTCTCTTGTGCTATATGCAATCACTGCGATCACCGCTAAAATAAGGAATCGTTTCATATACTCACCTCTTTTTATGAAAACGTCTATTGTTGTTACGAACGTTTTACTTTACTAGTATAGGTTCTTGCTTCTTATTATACGTATCGATAGAATGGTAAAGTCAAATAAAGGCTTGTAAAAAATGATGGGAAAATGCGACTATCATAGACAGGCGTTAAATAAACTACTATGAACCTCTTATAATGATTGACGAATTTTAGTGAGGTCAAACGTTGATGGGGAAGAACCTACAACCCTTATAGAATGCAGGTCTTATTTGTTATGAGCGAGAACTTAATGGGAGTTGTTTCGAGTCTTTGTCTTTCGCAAGACGGAGCAAGTGCTTTTTAAACAAGTACATGACCCATATATGCACGTTTGCTTGGGTAAGGGTATAAATGAGCCAAGGGAGTGATGGTCGGTATTCATGGATAGCGATTAAGCATTCTTGTGAGTTAGGGATTTGTCTAAATTCCAAACGACCTCTACCAGGTGCATCATTTATTTTTGTAAACAGTCCACCAGTTATATAGAAAAGAGAACGCTGATTTGTGCTTCTTTCTTCTGAATACGTTAGCTCAAGTAGTGTCTTGCCGAGAAGGTAAATACGTGCATTGTACTCAGCGTCTGTCGTCGTTTTAATAAGAGGACGACCTATATCAGAAAGCCATTTCGTGTAATAATCAGCTGCCCATTTTGCATCTTTCCCTTCTGGGAGAAAAACACGTTGTACCGAGCGGACATCAGAGATTGTCGCGGGAGTTGCTTTTTTTCTTTTTTCTTCTTAGGTTTTGATGATTCTTGTTCATCATCTTCAAGTGCTGACTTAGCAGCTTCTTTAAATGGAATACACCCATAACTTAATTCATCATCCATTTGTTCTGGATTCGCAACCATTGGGTGAACCAGACTTTCAATGAGCGGGTAGACCATTTCTTTTGGTGTTCCTGTTGTAACACTAACCCAAAGGCGAGATAAATTCACGGTCATAAAAGGAACATTAACAAGTCTGCGTTTCTTACCCATGACCTCGGCTGTATCAATCATCATTTCGCGATACGTCATCACATCAGGTCCACCAACGTCAATCGTTTTTCCAGATAGACGTTTACTACCAATGCTTCCTTTTAAGGTATGGAGGACATCTGCTAAAGCAATGGGATGCGTTTTTTGCCTAGTCCATTTCGGTAAGAGCATCATTGGTAGACGTTTGACGAGCTTCTTCAGGATTGGAAACGAAGATCCTTTAGGACCAACAATGAGACCTGCACGTACAATTGTTACAGGAATACCGTATGCCCCTAAAACAGCCTCCACTTCTTTACGGCTTTTTAAATGCCTAGAGAGTTCTTCTGTATCGTTTGGAATGATGCCGCTTAAGTAAATAATTTGTTTTACACCATTTTTTTTCGCTGCCTGGGCAAAGTTATCAGCAAGAATGAGATCCATGTCCTCAAACTTTGCTTGTGTTAGTTTAGCGGAAGGAATCATGGAATGAACTAAATACACAGCGTAATCTGCACCTTCAAGACCTTTCTCTGCATCTGCCAGTGAGAATAAGTCTACTGAACGCCATGTCACGTTTTCCGTATTTTTTTGCTGATCCCCACTACGTGATAGCGCAATAATACTCGCTTGTCTTTGTAGTTTCTTTAAGAGGTTACTGCCGATATACCCTGTTGCTCCGGTAAGGGCAATCGTCGGTTTGTCTCCATTTTCCTGTTCAAATGAATTCATCTCTCCACTCCTACATCTTGTCTTTACTCATTCATACCCAAAAGGAAGCCGTGTATAACAAAAACTCACATAACCAGTGAAGCACTACATAAATCGAATACAGTGTGCCTTAAGTTCGTATAAAACGCACTTACTCTAGTTCATTACAAGCCGAAAAGCGCATCCCAGAACAATCGGAACGCGCCTCTCCTAATTATCGTTTCTTACTCTAAATGAATAAGCATTAATAAACTTGAGTAACTTCGTAACCTTTCTCTTCAAGTTCAGTTGGGATGCTTGGATCAATTGCTACATGAGCGGTACCGACAAAGACAAAATAAGTTTGCCCGCTGTCTTCTTGTAAAATCTCGTCGAGCTTATTTGCCATCTCAATATTGCGGTTATCATTCATCTCAATCCAATATTCTTCATTCACACCAGCTTCTTCAATGTCAGTGGTCATTGCTTGAATCGCATCCATGTCCCCATCAAGCCAACCTTGTGCAAGTGCTTCAAGTTCAGCTGGTGACTCTTCAAAATGTTGAACTGCATTTTCTAATGTCTGTACTTGAGTTTCCATTGAAAAATTAGAAAGCATGTCAAATTGCTGTTCAGCACTTTCTAAATCAACGATTTCTTTTCCGTCCTCTACTGCTCTTTCAAGGAAATAAAGATCAACTGCTTGTTGTGAATCCACGTTGCTTTCTGCTGTGGCTAGCTCGAGCAGAAGCGTTTCCATATACCACGGTTGAAATTCGTTCATCATCTCAATACTAATCCCTTGAGGTTCTAAAATAGAAGCAAGCTCCTCGTAGGTTTCCTCGGAAAGCACCTCATCAAGGGTCGTATCATCATTAAACATTGCATATTCCAACATTTCTTCTTGGGATATGTCAAAATCAAGCAAATTGAATTCCGGCAAAACAACATCAGCGCTCTCGAAAGCTTCTTCAATCATTGGATCAAGTGGGTAGAAATCGTCATTTCCTAAATGCACCGTCCCTTGTAAATACATTTCTGTATCACCGTGCTCAACTTTCCATAAGAATCCACCGTTGCCTTCACCACTTGCAACCTCTTCATCTTCATCATTTGTGTTCGTTTCCCCGTTGTCTTCAGATTCCTCTTGGGGTTGATCGTTGTTTTCTTCTCCAGCGTCTTGATTATCATCGGTGTTGCATGCCACTAACAGACTAGCGACAAGAAGTGGAGATAGTGATAATGCGATCTTTTTCATGGCCATCCCTCCTGATGTATGTTTTCTTAATTATCGTACTATGTATTTGATCGTGTAGTAAAGCGATACCAAAATAATACAGCCAATACCGATCTTAGTCTGGTATCATCACTTGTAATTGATTATTGATATCTTCTAGATACGATAAATTGAACGAAGGTTAACAAGAACATAGCTATTCCTAAGATCCCTACTAAAAGAAGATTGTAAATGCCGTTTATTGAGTAATCTATGAAAACAGCGATAAGCAAAACAACAACTAAAATATAATAGCTGATCTTTGAACTCTGCTCAGTTATTTTTTTGCCTAATTCTTCATTTTGTAAAATTCCATCTTTTTCTTTTTCGCCTCCCCATGTAATCGCAGAAAAGAATGAAAGGATTACATAGCCATTTGTCGAAAAGGTCCAGTGAAAACAAGATCGTCACCAAACCTTTTCTAAGAAAATGGAAAGGTGATGTGGTTCTCAATTTGCGGGTACTCCCGCCATACAGATGCTTTTCACAGGCGACGGAGTTTACGCGTATGCCGTCCGCTTGTTGCAGATTATTAGACGTATTTTGTCCACGGTCTCAAAAAAAGCAATAGAGAAGAACGATAGGATTAGTTTGCGTATTACACTAATTGAGTGGAAGGGGGGATACGATTTTTTTATATGAACGAATGAACAAATTCTTGTTTATATGGGAGTAATGAAGAGTAATCATAGAGGAGGGGATTAAATGGTAGATGCATATACCAACAAAAGAATTGATACTGCTTCAAGAGTCATTGGGGCGTCAGCACAAGTAATTTATCAAGCAATGTTGAATCCAGAAGCGCTCGTTTTATGGCTTCCGCCGGAAGGAATGTCTGGTTATATCGATACATTTGATGTAAGGGAAGGCGGTATTTATAGAATGACTCTTATCTATGAAGGGGATGAAGAGATACAGGGTAAAACCTCAGAAAATAGAGATGTCACTGAAGGAGAATTTTTGGAGCTAATTCCAGATAAACGAATTGTTAAAACCGTTCATTTTCATTCAGAGGACACACAGTTCACTGGTGAGATGATTCAAAAATGGCTATTAGAATCTCATCCAGAAGGCACAAAAGTGACTGTCATTTGTGAGAATGTTCCTGAAGGGATACGAAAAGAAGATCATGACGTTGGTTTACAATCCACGTTGGAGAACCTGGCAACATTTACTGAATGTTAAACATCTATTGCAGAACAAATAACTGTATGCTTTGGAGATTGAGTTACGGTTATCAGAGGGTTGTGTGAATCGGGACTTATGGTCCTGAATCCGAGTACAACGATCACTTCTTTTAATGAGCTTGCCTTACGTGTAATATAAATAGGGACAAGTAACCAGAAGCATTGGCAAAGGAGCGAGTAACAATGACCATTAGAGAAGCTAAGGTGGAAGAAGTAGATCAAATAATTGATATATGGTATCGAAGTTCAGTGAAAGCCCATCAATTTATTGAAAGCACCTATTGGGAATCTCAAAAAAATGCAATGAAAGAAAAGTATCTTCCTATGTCTGAAACATATGTTGTCAGCCTTCAACATAACATGGTTGGTTTTCTTTCAATGGTAGAAGACTATATGGCTGCTCTGTTCATTGATGAGTCATTTCAAGGTGAGGGATATGGAAAAGAGTTTGTTCGTTTTATAAAAGGCTGCAGGGAGAAAATAACGCTTAAAGTGTATAAAAAGAATAGTAAAGCTGTTCAATTCTATAAAAACCACGGCTTTGTTGTGGTCGATGAGTTTGTTGATCAGAATACATTGGAGCAAGAATATTTGATGGAATGGGTCAAATGTGACGAGGAAGAAGCCGGGTAAATAGAAGATTGATGGAGTAGAAAACGTGCTATATAATAAACAACTAATTACTAGGAGGATTGTTAAAGATGATTTCAGGAAGATTACGTAACGTAGCTTTGAACAATAGGTAACTTCATATGTTCAAAGGCTCTGTTTTCATAAGCAGAGTAAACGGGAGTAGTCTGCACATTTTTTAATGATCCTCTACGGAAGTGAATAAGTATAAACCGGGAGAAAGGCAGAGAGGACTGTCTTTCTTTTTATGATGGATAGAAAGATCGATTTTTTCCTATTCTTTCGTTTACTCAACCCACAGACAGGAGCCTGTCTGTGGGTTTTTATGATTACACGCCTTTCATTAAAAGGACGTGTAAACGAATGGAACAACTAACGTTAGAACTAAAAGACATTAAGGTCTCGTTTTTAGACAAAGTGGTATTAAATATAAAAAGCTTATCGGTTTATCAATTTGATCGAATTGGGATTGTTGGAAAGAATGGTGAAGGGAAAAGTACGTTGTTAAAAGTGATGAAAGGAGAAATTCAACCGATTAAAGGGAAGGTTAATCAGAAAGTTGAACTTGGGTATTTCAAACAAGTTGATTCCCCTTCGAGTCAAGAAGCTGATTATAAAGTGCTTAGTCAACTATCAGTACCTGACCATTATATTAGTGAGCTAAGTGGGGGTGAACAGACGAAGTTAAAATTGGCTCAAGTGTTTTCTCATTACTACGAAGGTCTGCTTCTTGATGAACCGACAACCCACCTTGATGCGGACGGAGTTGATTTTTTGATTAAGGAGTTAACGTACTACTATGGTTCTTTAATCGTTGTAAGTCATGACCGCTATCTACTTGATCAGGTGGTGACAAAAATATGGGAAGTAGAGCGCGGAAAGGTGACTGAGTACACGGGGAATTATTCTGACTATGTGGAACAGAAAGAGCTAGAGAAAAAGCAGCACTTGAAGAAGTACCAGAAGTACGAAAAAGATAGAAGTCGATTGCTTGCTGCTGCGGGAGAAAAAATGAAAAAAGCAGAGAAAGTGACTCTAGCAAATGCGTCAATGTCTAAAAAAGAAACAAAAACCCCGGCCAATCGGATGTTTATGACGAAATCAAAAGACACAAGTCAGAAAGCCATTCAACGGTCTGCAAAGGCATTGGAACAAAGAGCAAATCAATTAGAAGATGTAGAAGCTCCTGAAGCAGAAAAAGTGATTCGTTTTCAACAACCCACTACACTGCAAATGCATAACAAGTTTCCTGTTATGGGAGAGCATGTGCATCTTACAGTTGGTAAAAAGACTCTATTAGAAGAGGCGAGCTTTCAATTTCCTCTTGGCAAAACAATTGCCATAAAAGGGAATAACGGTTCAGGGAAATCAACATTGCTGAAGCATATTGTTGAGCAAGGTGATGGAATTGTGTTATCTCCAAAAGTGGTTTTTGGTTCGTATTGTCAACATGATTATCAATTCCAACGAGGAAAGACCGTAATAGGGTTTATGAAAGAGCAAAGTGAATATCAGGAAAGTAGAATTCGCTCTGTTCTTCATGCGATGGCGTTTACAGGAAATGATTTAATAAAAGATGTAAGTGAATTGAGTGGGGGTGAAGCGATCAGACTTACTCTCTGCCAGCTTTTTCTAGGTAGTTACAATGTGCTTATACTTGATGAACCAACCAATTTTCTTGATTTACACAGTATGGCAGCATTAGAATCTTTTCTCTCCGCTTATTTAGGCACTGTCCTACTTGTAAGCCATGACCGAGCTTTCGTTGATCGTGTAGCTGATCATGTCTATGAAATTGATAAGAAAGAGATGAAGCAAAGGTATTAATAGCTTCGTTTCCTTGGCGGAATCATTTCGACATGATCAGCAACAAGCACGGGCTGAGAATGTATTTGTGCTCATAGGGAAAAGAGTATAACGTTAGAAAGAGAGAGAAAGAAATCCGGGGTTTTAATCATTATAAAAGTATATGACAAAGAGAGGAATCAGTTAAAGTGACAAAAGAATTGAGAACGTGTAAAAAAGGTCATACGTATTATAAAAGCTCGGATTGTCCAACTTGTCCTACTTGTAATAAAAAGAATGGACCGACAAGTGGATTTTTGTCAAAACTTTCAGCACCTGCAAGGAATGCGTTAATTCATGTAGAGGTAACAACCTTGGAGGAATTATCAAGGTATATAGAGAAAGAAATTTTGAAGCTTCACGGTATTGGTCCTGCTTCATTACCTATTTTTAAACAAGCATTAGCAGAAAAAGGTCTTTCATTTAGAAAATAATCTTTCATTTTGTCATTGGTGAGCATTATGTGAAGACGAAGTTAACGGAAGATAATTTGGTTAAGTAAACGGAGGCGCTTTTGCGTTTGAACTAGCAATCGAATGTCCTGTAGTAGGAGCTATCTCCATGTGTGCACCAGTTCAGGGGAAGAGGGAAGATGATTTATACGAGCGAGTTCAAGCATAGAGCCATTCCTATTCCAAGATTGCTGGAGAAAGAGAAAAACAAATAGATCAGTTAATGAAGATGCTTGCTTTAAGAAGGTTAAAGGAATTTTTAGATCATTTAGGAGAAGAGCTGTCAAAAATTGATAGGCCGCTGTTAGTCGTGCAAGGCCAATTAGATGATGAGTTGTATCAAGAAAGCGCGACACGTATTTATGAACAAGCAAAGTCAAAGGAAAAACAACTGCTCTGGTACAAGGAATCGGGACATATTATTACGTTTGATAAGGAGAAAGATCAGGTACACGAAGATGTTTTCCGCTTTTTAGAAGAGCTAGATTGGGCTTAATATAGCTAAGGTAGAAAACGTACAGTGAGTGAGAGTGTGCGTTTTTTCTTAAAAAGTTCTCTAAGGGCTCTTGACAAATAAAGCGCTTTCAATTATTGTATGAACAACATCGTTTAGAAGATAAACAAAGGTGGTGGCTCATTTTGTAGCTATTAGAACATCTTTTCGCTATAATTGATGATCGATAATCAATTATCAAACAATGATTGACGAGAATGGTGATCGTATGAAAGTGACTGCAAAAGCAATTTCAAAAGAGTTAGGTATTTCCATTGCAACAGTCGATCGGGTGTTAAACAACCGACCAAACGTAAGCAACAAAATGAGAAATCGTGTTTTGGAAAAGGCTGAAGAACTTGGCTATGTACCAAATCGAATGGCAAGTATGCTTTCAAAGAAAGTCACATTTACAGTAGCAATTATTTACCGAGAATATCCAGCCTACTTTTGGGAGCAGGTGGAACTTGGAATCGACCAAGCGGGACAGGAACTTCGAGATTATGGCGTGACTGTACATAAATGGCGACTTCCATGGCATGAGTTTTTCTCAAACCCAGATTCAATCCGTGAGTTAATAAAAAGCGGGACGTATGATGCGTTTGCGATTGCTGGTGGAGATACTGCTTTGGTTCAATTGCTTGATTCATCTGAAGTTCCTTATTGTACGTTTAATGAAGATGCGTTAAACAGCAATCGACAGTTTTATGTTGGATCGGATTATCAGCAGGCGGGAAAACTGGCGGCAGAGTTATTAGCAAAGTTAGTAGTACCTAAAGGGAAAATAGGGGTGCTAGCAAATGTACCGAAAGAGCAAACGCTTCAAGTAAAAGAGAAATTGACAGGGTTTAAAAAGGGGCTTGAGGAATACGGTTTAACAATTGCAGAGGTCATTTGGGAAGAGATGCCGTTCAAAGGAAAAGACATCCTTGATAAGCTCCGGCAGTTTGATGGGTTGTATATTGCGACAGCTGAATTAGGGGAAATTGCAGAAGAACTCTATCGGGGTGGACACAAGCTTCAAGCACTTGTTGGCCACGATATGAATGAAGTGGTTTATAAACATCTCCATTCAAATACGATATCAGCGACGATTACTCAAGATCCAGTCAGTCAAGGCTATTTGGCTATCAAAAAGCTCTTTGATTTTTTTATCTTAGAAGATCAATCGGCAAATCATACTCATTTGACAAAATTAGAAGTTGTACTAAAAGGCAACGCGTCATTTTATTTATAACAAGAAAAGAGAAACCTCTGTTATAAAGACAGAGTGACTCTTTTGTCGTTTTTTGATGATCGATAATCAATTTTCAGATAATGGGAGGATTCTATGAAAAGAGAAAAAGTGCGTGTGATTCAAGTTGGTGTTGGTGGTTTTGGACAATCATGGCTGGAATTAATGGTTGGCTATGAGGAAGTGGAAGTTGTCGCTGCGGTTGATCAATTAGAAGCGAATTTGAAAAATGTTACAGAACTCTATGGTTCTTCGATTAGTACCTTTACCGATTTAAGTGAAGCGATTAAACAAACGAAAGCTGACATTGTCTTTATTATTACTCCTCCTGTTACTCATGCACCTTTAGCAAAGCAAGCGATTGAAAACGGGTTACATGTGGTGATGGAAAAACCGTTAACAAATACGATGGCTGAAGCAGAAGATTTGCTTGCTTTTGTTCGTCATCATCACTCAAAAGTAATGGTAAGTCAAAATTATCGTTGGAACCCGCAAATTCAAACCGTTAAGAAACTTGTTGAGCAAGGGGCAATTGGAGAAATTGAATATGGCGATTATTATTTTAACCGGGCGACCCGATTTGGTGGTTGGCGTGACGAATACGAAGATATTCTCTTACAAGACATGGCGATTCATCACTTTGATATTTTGCGCTTTTTGCTTGGAAAAGAAGTGACTGAGATTAGCGCTCATAGTTTTCGGCCTACATGGAGTTGGTTTAAAGGCATGCCTCATGCGAATGTGGCGCTTTTATTTGATGGAACGACCCCAATTAATTACATTGGTCGCTGGGCAGGGAAAGGACGCCAAACGCCGTGGAATGGTGAATTACGTCTTGTTGGTGAGAAAGGGGCAGTGGAACTAATTAATGATGAAGTATTTTTCTATAAAGATGAAGAGCAAGAGCCAGAGAAAATTCCTCTCATTGAACAAGCGCTCCCAGACAGATTGTTATCGCTTCAGTCATTTATCGAAGCTATCCGACATGATGTAGAACCACCAACTTCGATTGTAGATAATATAAAAAGCCTAGCTGTTACTGATGCCGCCATCAAGGCTGCGAAAACGGGAGTAAAACAAACAGTCAAAGGCGCTGAAACAACAACTGGTTGATCAAGCTTAGTAAGCTGCTACTCTGTAAAGACAAATTATGGAGGTTTAAACCATGAGAAAAGCCCTTTTAATGGGATCATTTGCCGTAATCGCTCTAACGATGGGCTGCGCGAACACGACGTCAAGTGAAAAAACGACACTGAGTTGGTGGGATACATACGGTAGTAGAGACGGTACTGATGTATCAGTAATCAATGCAATTGAAAAATTTGAGGATGCGAACCCAGACATAGCTATTGAGCGAGTATCAGTACCATTTTCTGAAATGCAGCGCAAGTTGTTGTTAGCGATGGTTGGAGGCGAGCTTCCGGATATTATGATTGTCGATAACCCAAATCATCAAGCATTAGCAGCTGCCGGCGCGTTAGCAGATTTGACCAGTTTTGTTGAGGAATGGGGAGAAGCAGACCTCTATTTCGAAGGGCCTTGGGAGTCAACGATGTACCAAGGTCGTAACTATGGATTGCCGTTTGGTAGCAATAACTTGGCGTTATTCTATAACGAAGAAGTGCTTGCTGATATTGGAGTAGATCCACCAGAAACATGGGATGAACTAATGGAAACGGCAGAAGCGTTAACTGAAACGGACATAAACTACCCACTTTCCGTTGCTGCTGTACAAAGTGAGGAAGGATCTTTTCAATTCTTACCGTTTTTATGGCAAGCAGGAGGAGATTTAGATCAGTTGCGCAGTGATGAAACGGCGGAAGCATTATCGCTTTGGAAGGATATGATTGACCAAGGCTATATGTCGCGTGAAGTGCTGACGCTGAATCAACAAGATGTGGCGATGCAGTTTGTGAATGGAAGCACAGCGATGATGGTTAACGGGACATGGCAAGTCGAGCAGTTACGTGATTCCCTTGACTTTGATTGGGGTGTTGTTCCTCTACCTGCTAAGGAAGAACAAGCAACTGCGATTGGCGGTGAGAACTTCGCTATTGGCAGCTCGTCTGACCATATTGAAGAAGCATGGCAAGTCCTTTCGTTTTTACAAGAGGAAGAGGTTTTGCTAGAGATGGTTCAAGCGAAAAACTATTTACCTGCAAGAGAAGATTTAATTGAGAATCCATATTGGCAAGATGACGAGTATTATCAGGCTTTTGCGACAAGTATGGAGTTCGCTCGCCCCCGTGCTTATGGTGAGCAATATCCTGCCATTTCAAATGAAGTCCAAAACATGATCCAAGGAGTCTTAAGTGGATCACAAGAGATGGATGAGGCAATTAATCGTACAGCGACAGAGGTAGAGGCGTTGTTTGAGTTAAACCAGTAAAGGAAGGGGTGAGGATCATGCAGCCGAGCAAAGCAGAATGGGGCACGCCGTCAGTTCGACAAAAGAAAAACATTTTTAAAACATATGGCAATTACTTGTTTGTCTTACCAGGGTTGCTGTTTCTAACCGTATTTATGTTGTTTCCAATTGCATACAATGTGTTTTTAACCTTTAAAAATGTAACCGTATTCAATATTATGTCCGGTTCTGATTTTATCTGGTTTGACAATTATTTAACCGTATTATCGGATCCGATTTTTTTGTCCTCGATTTGGAATTCCATCATATTTACAAGTCTCTGTCTTGTGTTTCAATTTCTAATTGGACTCACTTTGGCCTTGTTCTTTAATCGGAAATTTCCAGGTAGGGGCATCATGCGTTCTCTTATTTTAATGGCATGGATGATTCCGCTTGTTATCACAGGAAATTTATTTCAATGGATGTTTGCTGGGGAGTACGGCATTATTAATCATTTCCTCATGTGGATCGGTTTTATTCAAGAGCCGATTTATTGGGTGTCAAATGAAAATACCGCTCTTTATAGCACCATTATTGCAAATATTTGGATTGGCATTCCGTTTAACATGGTTATTTTATTGGCGGCACTTCAATCGTTGCCGGTAGAAGTGTATGAAGCAGCACGAGTGGACGGAGCATCTAAGGCAAGACAGTTGTTTTCGATTACGCTGCCTTTGTTAAAACCGACCTTGTTTATCCTCGTTATGCTTGGGATCATTTATACCTTTAAAGTGTTTGACATTATTTTAATCATGACACAAGGTGGACCAGTTTACTCGTCTACAGTTGTTCCTTTTTATGCCTATGAACAAGCTTTCATCCATTACAACTTTAGTATTGGCGCTACGATTACAACCATCATGTTGTTTATGTTAATCGTCGTCTCGCTAGTGTACTTGTATTTTGTTAATAAGGAGGAAACAGAATGAAAAATCGATTTTGGCAGAGCCAATCCGTTGCAACCGTGATCGCGCTATTCTCAACGATGCTCTTTTTGTTTCCTGTTTATTGGATGTTTACAACATCGATTAAACCGATGTCTTCCATTTTTTCCGTTCCACCAGAATTGGTTCCATCAAATGTAACCGCAGAGGCGTACACAGAAAATATTCTTAGAAACCCTGATCTACTCGGTTACTTTGGGAATAGCATCATCATTGCAGGCGGAACTCTATTATTAACTTTATTGCTTGCCGCACCAATCGCCTATGCTTTGGCAAGGCTTGATATAAAAGGAAAGGGACCGATTATTGGAATCATGTTGGTGACTCAGATGTTACCGAGTATTATGTTGGCGTTGCCATTTTTCTTGTTGTTTTCATCGTTAGGGTTATTGAATAGCTTCCCTGCACTAATCTTGGCAAATACAACCACCGCAATGCCTTTTGCGATACTAGTGCTGCGTCCATTCTTCATGTCGATCCCTAAAGGCTTAGAAGAAGCAGCTGCCATTGATGGGAGCAATCGATTCTTCACCTTTGTTCGAATCATTTTGCCACTTGCTAAACCTGGTTTACTGACAGTGGGCTTATTTGCTTTCTTGTTTGCTTGGGGTGACTTGTTATTTGCGCTCATTTTAACGACAGATGAAAGCATTCGCCCACTAACACTTTATCTGTTTACATTTATCGGTCAATACGGGACAGATTGGAACAGTTTAATGGCCGTTTCATTTGTTGCGGTCATTCCAATCATTCTCATATTTATTTTCTTCCAAAAGCATATCGTCGAAGGAATTGCATCTGGATCAATGAAATAATAATAGGAGGGTTTTACTAATGAAATTAGGTGTTTTTGCAGTCTTATACGGTAAAAAATCACTCGAAGAGATGCTTGATCATATCCAATCAAAAGGACTCCATACTGTTGAAATCGGTACCGGAGGTTATATTGGCGACGCCCATTGTAAACCAATGGAATTGCTTCAAGATGAACAGAAACTAAGTGCTTTTAAACAAACGTTTGAACAAAGAAACATAACGATTAGCGCTTTAAGTTGTCACGGAAACGGACTTCATCCAAATCCGGATGTTGGTGATGATCATGACAGGGTCTTTGATGCTACTGTTGAATTAGCAGCAAAGCTTGGCGTCGATACGGTTGTAACTTTTTCTGGGTGCCCAGGAGAATCAGAGCACTCCAAATACCCGGTATGGAACACATGTCCTTGGCCACATGATTTTTCGGAGATGCTAAAGTGGCAGTGGGAAGAAAAAGTGATTCCATATTGGCGTAAGAAAAATGAGCTTCTTAGAAAGCATGATATACGTGTAGCTATTGAACCACATCCTGGTTTTGTCGTTTACAATAACGAGACAATGCTTCGCTTGCGACAGGAGTGCGGGACTCAAATTGGGGCGAACTTTGACCCTAGTCATTATTTTTGGCAAGGGATGGATCCAGCAATTTGCATACGTGAGCTAGGAGAAGCCATTTATCACTTTCACGCGAAGGATACGAAAGTGGAGCGTATCAATGCTGAGCGCAACGGCGTTCTTGATATGAAACCTTATCAAGATATGGAAAACCGCTCATGGGTTTTTCGAACGGTCGGATATGGACATAACGAAGAAGTGTGGCGCGATATAATTAGTGCCTTGCAATTAGTTGGGTACAAAGGAGCTATTAGTATCGAACATGAAGATGGGTTAATGACCAATGAAGAAGGTCTTAACAAAGCCATTGCATTCTTAAAAGATTCCATTGTCGAGAATGCGGCTGGAGAAATGTGGTGGGCATAGGCGTTCAGCGTCTATCAAGTCATTTTGTTTGATTAGATAAGAAGGGGACGGACTGCCAACGAGGTAGTCCGTTCTTTTGATTAAAGAGTGATGAGTTATGGCGATTTATACACAAGCATACCGGGTACATATTGTTTAAAAAGACCAAACAAACAGAATATCCACATCAATGCTAATTTATAAACAGATAACAGGGGATAAATAAGGTTTATTAACAGCACTTGAAAGTAGAGAAGGGAACAACGTGGAGTTATCCATAGATTAAAACATGTGTGTGACAGAAAATGAGCGTGAAAAGGGAGGGTGAGCAATGGAATATAAAGTAATTAGTTTGCCTTATGGGACATCAAAAAAGAACCGAGAAGAAATTGCTCGGATTTTGAACGAGGAAGCTGCAAATGGTTGGACCTTGGATAACGTACTTCAACCGCAGCAAATCTTCGGAACGACATACAGTGAACATTCGGCCATATTGAAGAGAAAATCATAATGACCAAGGTGGTTGATTAATAGCTTCGACGTTTAATCCAATTTCGTTTGAGGAATGAGGTAAGGGACAGTCAAAACGTTTGAAGGGGAGAGCCTTTTCGTGAAAAAACTGATGAACGATCCTAATCACATGGTAAACCAATTTTTAGAAGGTTTAATTGCCGCACATCCGAATTTAATTGAACGTGTGGAAGGTGCGAATATCATTGTTCGAAAAAACATGACGAAAAATAAAGTTGGCCTTGTTAGTGGTGGAGGAAGCGGACACGAACCGGCACATGCTGGGTATGTCGGTGAAGGGATGCTTGATGCAGCTGTTGCGGGTGAAGTATTTACATCCCCAGGAGCTGATCAATTTTTAACAGCCATTCAAGCAGCTAATCAAGGAAAAGGCGTCGTATTACTTATTAAAAATTACAACGGTGACGTAATGAATGCTGAAATGGCACAAGAAATGGCTGATGCGGAAGGAATAGCGGTAGAAATTGTAATTATAAATGATGATGTTTCAGTGGCTAATCCTGACCAGCGTCGAGGGATTGCGGGTACTGTACTTGTTCATAAAATTGCCGGTGCTGCGGCGGAAGCAGGTTCTTCTTTAACAAACGTTAAAGCGATAGCTGAAAAGGCGGTTAAGAGGATTCGAAGCATGAGTGTGGCGTTATCTTCTTGTACACTTCCGGTAGCGGGAAAAACGAGTTTTCAACTAAATGAAAATGAAATGGAAGTTGGCATTGGGATCCATGGCGAACAAGGGATGCACCGTCGTGACGTCATGACGTCGGCTGAAACGGCAGATTTGTTGCTTGGGCATCTATTAAAAGAAGTGGACGGGAAGGCACCGCTGCTTGTGCTTGTAAATGGCATGGGTAGCACGCCATTACTAGAGCAATATGTTTTTGCAGGAGATGTGAAGCGACTCCTTGATGAACAAGGCCGTACAATGAGAACGATGCTTGTAGGCGATTATATGACAAGCCTTGATATGGCTGGTATTTCTTTAACACTGCTCGCGCTTGATGAGGAACTAGAAGGCTATATTGCGTCAAAAGCAACGACCATTCAATGGATGGAAGGTGGTTCCAATGAATAAAGAACAGCTAGACTCTTGGATGAAAAAAACGTATCAATTGATTCATGAACATAAAGAAGAATTATCGGAACTTGACCAAGTGGTTGGAGATGGGGACCACGGAGTGAATATGGATCGAGGGTTTAAAGCGGTCGTCGACGGATTAGCTGAATGGGGAGAGGAGTCGGTATCAGCAACACTGCAAAAAATCGGTACGACTCTTGTCTCTAAAGTCGGCGGCGCTTCTGGGCCTTTATTCGGTACGGCATTTATGCGTATGAGCATCGCCTTTAAGGAAGACGATCATGCGTGGAGAGATGGATTAGAGAAAGCGACAGATGGCATTGCAAAACGAGGGAAGGCATCTCCTGGTGATGGAACGCTGCTCGATGTATTTGATCCAGTTGCTAAAAGTGTGGCAGAACACGGAGTTGACTGGTCGGAGATGGAGACTGTTGCCAAGCAGGGGATGGAGCAAACGAAGGAGTTTGTTGTAAAGCGTGGACGTGGCGCTTTGTTAGAAGAGCGTTCTGTAGGACATCTTGATCCAGGTGCGGTGTCGAGTTATTACTTGTTTCACGCATTAGCGATTGTTATGAAAGGAGCTGAAACGTAATGGCAAATGTTGCCATTGTTGTTTTGTCCCATGTTGAAGAACTAGCAGAAGGAGCCGCACGCTTATTCCGACAAGCAAATTCAGAAGTAGATGTTTATGCGAGTGGCGGTCTTGGGGATGGAGAAATTGGCACGAGCATTGATCGAATTCACACAGTGCTTGAGGAAATTCCAGAAGAACAAGAAATTCTTATTTTTTATGATATTGGCAGTGCAAAAATGAATGCAGAAATGGTGGTTGAAATGTTTCCGAATTACTCGATTGCTATTTCTGACGCGCCGCTAATCGAAGCAGGTTATGTTGCAACAATTAGTGCTGGGCTTGGTCTCTCGCTGGAAGAAGTCAAAGAGAAGGCCGAAGGTGGATATAAAAAAGACCGATAATCGCAACATAGAACATGAGCTACTTTAGCTCATGTTCTTTTTGATGACATCGGAAAAAACTTCTGTAACATGATGAATACATGGAACAAGGAGGAACGAGTGATGGTTAGCATTCGCGATATTGCCAAATAAGCAGGTGTTTCAGTGACATCTGTTTCATACGCACTTATGATTGAGCATTAGCAAAGCATGAGGCAGAAAAAACATATATCGTTACTGGTAGGGTAGCCATAAAAACTTTGATAGCCCAGAAAGATTAAAAAGTGCACTAGCCTAGTTCTTTTTTAAATTGAAATGAAAATGACACACGCCTTCTCTTAGGACATATTGGTCATGCTCAACATCAAATTGAGGGTTGTATCCTTTGGCAATGGAAGGGTCAATCATCTCACAATATAGAATGCCGTACTCATGCATATCGTCTTTTGCCCATTGCTCACCAAATGGGCATCTCGTAAACGTTTGTTCAATTCGTTCTGGAAAATGAATCGTTTCAAATTCAAATAACTCACTACGTCCCATGTCATAATTGGAAAGGTAATGTTCAATCGTATTTTCATAACCTAAGTGAGCGGCTCGCTCTGCAATTCCTTTACCACGTGATTCCCCAAATGTCCGAACTCCTTCACGGACTGCATTTTTTCCTGCGTCACCGTAGCGATCAACAATTTGTTTTGTCACACGAGCAAACAATTGGGCCATCCATGGATAAATGTCTGGTTTTGTTTCTTCAAATTCTTCCACGTGAAAATTTTTTGGGAGAAAGTCGTGCAAAATATGCTGCTCTTCCCCTTCGGCGCTTGCCTTAGAAGCAATGAGGTATGTGCGCTCGTAACCAAACTCTTGCACACCTGCCGCAAAAAAGGGCAGTGCTTTCTCACCGAGAGAACGAACAACAGAATGGTGGACATGTGTTAATAACCGAGCTGTTATTTGGTACATAGATAAATGAGGGAGAGGTTGGGTGGCACACATAATCTGTCCTCCTAAGACGAATAATTGATTTGTTTAAGTGTAACGGTAGTTATTTCGATTGGTCAAGGAGTGAACCAAGAAAGAGCCGATCGCTCATAAGTAACATTTTTAGTGTTTTTGGAAAAATGAACCTTTTTGCTCCAATTAGCAGTATAGTTTGAGTATGCTTTGATAGCTTTTTGTTATAAAATCAGTTGAATGTTTTTTATGAAAAGGAGTATGTAAAAGAATGAAAGAAAACTCAAATCGGGGAATTTTAATTGCTATTTTAATCTGCTTAATCTTAATTGTGTTTGGAAATAATTCTTCAATGTACGAATACCCTGACTTTCCTCACCAAATTGAAACGTATTCCAACGACGATCAGGTTATTCCATTCGGAGAGGATAAAATTATTATTCATGAGTCTTGGGGAGAAGTGACTGTTTTAGAATGGAATGAAGAGAATAAGACGTTTGAAATGGTAGAGACTTTTAATTATCTTGAGGAATAGCATGTGTATCTAGTGGAAGATATACGATTAAATGACAAGAAAGCGAAAGCCATTTGACTTCCGCTCTTTATTTGTATTCATTCAGATCGAAATAAACGGTACTAAAGATCCAGTTTTTGAATGTACGGTAATTGGCTTCACTTAAAAGCTTCGGGTAAGACATAAGTACAAGTGGAACCGGGTTGAGCCCTTGTGCAAGAGGTGGCTGTGTATAGCCATAGTCGCTTAAGAAAAAGCCGTTTCGTTCATAAAATGCGGCTCTTCTTTTTTCAACTTCACCTTCTAATGGTTCAATTTCTATTACGATTGGTTTGTCTGTCTGTACAATAAGTGCTTGTACGAGTTTGGAACCAAGCCCTCTGTTCCTGAATTTCCTATTTACTGCAAAATGTTCAAGGAATCCGAAGTCAGGAGTTTCCCATACAGCTAAGAACCCCGCCATCTCGCCATTAATCTCATGTATAAAAACGTTGTAGTCTTCACGTAAAAGCAAGGACAGTTGTTTTTGTCGCGGACGTCGTTCGTCGACAGGGAAACTATCTTCCATTAATTGATAGAAGGGGAGGTATTGATTTTCTACTAATTTTTTTAACATCTGCATCACCACTCCTTACTATAGTGGTTTAGTAACGATTTGAAAAGATGGTTAGAAACAGACTTGCGTGTACGGTTTTTATTCGTTAAAGGTCGTTTACAAGGATTTAAAAAAAGACTGCCCTTATTATTGAGTTTCTTAGAAGGTAGTTCAATAAAGAAAGAGTATTTGAGTGGTATGTTGATCATGATCATTCGAGGTGGTACGTAATATACATTAAGAACAAGTAAAAAAGCCGTCTGCACGGCTTTTTTACTGTTTAATCGGAAGCTGGCTTCTTTAAAAGGGGTAGAAGCGCCTCCAGTTCATCAACGACCAGTTTCCGTTCTTGGGGAGAGAGAGAACTTACGTATTCACGAAGTCCCTGCCAATCATTTGCTCGTTTACGTTCGTAAATTTGATTTGTAACGCAAATGACTTTTTCCCTTCGTACTTCAACGTGTGGATCGTAAAAGACGCGTCGTACCCGGCTTTTATTTTTCATTCGACCACCACCCCTTTTACTAGGTTGGCCATTTTATCATTTGGTATACCATAATGAATCAAGCAAGATTAAACAACTTTATCCTCTACAATAGCTAAGTAACATGAGCAAGACGAAAATGATGATTATAGTGAACGCTTGTGTGAAGCAGCCACCATGAAGCAAGCTGTCTAATCTACCAGTCTTTGCTTTATTTGTTGATTCACCAACCGTTTCTCTTGTTCTTGAATCGAGATCGTGATGGTTTAGGTGTCTTTCTTTCCGTTTATCAATAAAGATACCTCCATTGCATGATGTTTAGTAGGATGATCTTCTAATAGAGATGATACATGACGCAACGAAAGTAAGTGCGAGTGTTTTTAAGTGATGGAATCTCCAATGGTAACAAAGTCTAATTTAGCTTGTCCAGAACCTCGAATGTCTCAAAGAGGTAGCTAGGTTTTAATGACGATTATGGTTTACGAATAATATGCTATAGTTTACTTTTGGGATATGACAGTGGAATTACTTGGGAGCAGAGCTTCGGTGTAGTGCGAGCAATGATGGAAGAAGGAAACACCTTGAAGGTTTGTTTATTGTTGTATGTAGTGAAGTCTTTAAAAGGAGAAGCCTTGGTTTAACGATGATATTCTCGACTCTATTCATTTGTGAAACGACCATTGACTGCTAGTCCGTTTTTTAATGGTGCTCATTTGAGCACTTTTTTTATGTTTATAATGTTCAATAATGTTTATTTATGTTCGTTTATATGCCATAATACAAGCATAGAGGAGTGATGAACGTGTTATCACAAGAACGGCATGAACGATTATTAGCTTATTTAAATGAACATAAAACAGTACGTGTCAAAGAAGCAAGCGAGTTGCTTAGTGTAACTGAAAAAACAATCCGTCTTGATTTCGAAGCGCTTGAAGGGCGAAAACTACTACGCCGTGTGCATGGTGGAGCGATATTAGAGAATGAGGCGACAAGTTTGTTTCCAATAGAAACGAGGCAGCAAAGTCATGGGGATAAAAAGCAGGAAATTGCCCAAAAGGCATTAAGCTTAATCGATAAAAATGAAATTATTTTGTTGGATGGAGGGAGTACGACACTGGCGCTTGCTAAAGAGCTGGGTTCCTTTCCTGTATCGGTTTTAACGAATGATTTACAGATTGCGTTTGAGTTGTACCCGAAAGAGAAAATTCAGCTCGTTATGTTAGGCGGTACGCGAATTGGTGATTCATCTGCCTTATACAGTAGGGAGACAACGAAAATGCTTTCTTCCATGTTCGTAAAAAAATTATTTTTGGGGGCGACTGGTGTATCACTTACACATGGACTTTCTGTCTTGCAAAGTTATCATGTGGAATGGAAACAAGAAGCGATCGCAAGCGCGGAAGAAACGGTGTTGCTTGCTGATTCAACGAAGTTCGGACAAGTTGGTTTAATGCCTTTTGCGCAATTGGAAGATGTTCAATATATTGTTTCTGATGATGGAGTTGCTTCTGAATATGTGAACGCATTTGATCAGAAAAAAATTGCAATAATTTAGAGTAATGATTGCTAAATAAGAAGACTGGTGCTACAATCAAACGTAATCGAACGTAAAAGAACAATAATGAACTTTGGAGGTAGGATAGTGGAAGCAGAGCTTTTTTCTTTACGAGGAAAAACAGCCCTTGTTACAGGAGCAAGCAGAGGGCTGGGGCAAGGGATGGCCGTCGGCTTGGCGCAAGCAGGAGCAACCGTCATAGGGGCTGGTGTTAGTGAAATGGAGGAAACAAAGCAACTGATTGAAGGAATAAATGGAGAGTTTTTTCATTTCAAGGCAGATTTAGCGGTTGACGGAGGGGCGAAAGAACTAGCAAAAACCGTTCTAGCAAACTTTGAAAACGTTGACATTTTGGTCAATAATGCAGGAATTATTAAACGTCAGGAAGCGGAACAATTTAGTGATGAAAGCTTTCGCGAGGTGCTTCAAGTGAACCTCGATTCGCTATTTGCTTTATCTCGCCAAATTGGAAATCATATGCTTGAACGTGGCAGCGGCTCGATTATTAATATTGCGTCCATGCTATCTTTTCAAGGTGGTTTACGAGTTCCAGCGTATACGGCGAGCAAACATGCCGTCGCTGGTCTGACAAAAGCTCTAGGCAATGAGTGGGGTGCAAGAGGTGTGAGAGTGAATGCCATTGCGCCAGGTTATATGGAAACGGATAATACTGAAGGAATTCGAAACGATGAAGATCGTTTTGCCTATATTAGTTCGCGAATTCCAATGGGCAAATGGGGAACACCTGAAGACTTGGCGGGACCAGTCGTCTTTTTAGCATCGGAAGCTTCTCGTTATGTGAATGGCCATGTGCTATGTGTTGATGGCGGTTGGATGAGTTCATAAATTAAAGGAGGAAAAAGAAAATTGGATATTCGATATGAAGTGAACCCAGAGGACGGAAAGCGTTATACAACGGAAGAATTGCGAAAAGCATTCCTAATTGAGTCATTATTTCAGAATGGTGAAATTTCGTTCTGCTACTCACACTATGATCGCCTCGTTATTGGCGGAGCTGTGCCAACAACAAATGCATTAAAACTTGATACTGGTGATGTGTTAAGAACAGAATTTTTCTTAGAACGCCGTGAGATTGCGATTATTAATATTGGTGGTCAAGGTACGGTTACAGTTAACGGAGAAACGTATACGATGCAAAAACGTGATTGTTTGTATGTAGGAAAAGGGAATGAGAATGTGTTGTTTGAATCCACTAATGCAAATGAACCAGCACGCTATTATCTCGTATCTTCTACAGCGCATAAGGAGTATCCGACTCGATTGTTGCCAATAGCCGATGCAGAACCAAACCGTCTTGGCTCTGATGCTGAATCAAACAATCGGACGATCTATAAGTATGTGCATGAGGATGGCATTCAAAGCTGCCAGTTAATGGTAGGAATGACGTTGCTTGAACCAAACAATATGTGGAATACGATGCCTGCTCATGTTCATGACCGTCGGATGGAAGCGTATTTATATTTTGACATGGAACCAAAGTCCCGTGTATTTCATTTCATGGGTCAGCCAAATGAAACGCGTCACCTCATTGTTGGGAATGAGCAGGCTATCATTTCACCACCTTGGTCGATTCATTCGGGTGTTGGTACAAGCAATTATACGTTCATTTGGGCAATGGCAGGAGAAAACTATACATTTAAAGATATGGACTTTGTCCCAATGGAAGACTTGAAGTAGCAAGCGGTTTGAACATAAATCATTTAAAACAAGGACTGAGTGGATACAGTCCTTGTTTTGATGGTGCGTTTGATACTAGGTAAGTGATAGGTTTGATAAACGTCAATAACTTTATTTCCCGGATCTAATTGTCCAATTCAGCACAAGTTTTGTGTTTCATGTTGTCGTTTGTAAGAACAACTAAGAAATGAATGATTCTGTCAAAACCTCTGTGTAAGATGGCGGTTTTTAAACGTCCCTTTTATGTAGATTCAGAGAATCTTTTTATTGAAGCGCTTTCAAAATAGAGGTGACAATAATTAGAATAAGATGCTATGATTTGTAAAACGAAACTAGGATAGAACGTCAGCCCATGCCTTATTATTAAAAGTTTAAGAGTCTACCAAAACACAAGAATTATTTACATCGGTGTATGAGTCAACAGAGGAATTTTTAAAGAGATGGTGAATGTAATCAAGTAGAAATGCCAACAAAGGAGATGAAAAAATGATTTCAACTGGATATACGTTTATTTCAAATCAATTTATGCTGCATTCAAAAACGGCAGAAAGACTTTATCACGAATTTGCGAAAGACATGCCAATAATTGATTACCATTGTCATGTATCGCCTCAAGAAATTGCCACTAATCGAAGCTATGAGAATTTAACGGAACTATGGCTCCATGGAGACCATTATAAATGGCGGGCAATGCGAACGATGGGGATTAGTGAAGAGTATATTACTGGCGGAAAAACAGATAAGGAAAAATATATGAAATGGGCAGAAGTGGTGCCATACACGATGGGTAATCCTTTGTACCATTGGACGCACCTTGAGTTGAAGCGCTATTTTCAGATTGATGATTTGTTGAATCCGAAAACGGCTGAAGGTATTTGGGAGAAGACAAGGGAACAGTTGAAATCAAAGGAATTACGGACTCAAGGAATTATTAGTCAATCGAATGTGGAAGTGATCTGTACGACGGATGATCCGATCGATTCCCTTGAAGCACACGAGACAATTGCAAATGATGACTCCTTTGCAACAAACGTATACCCTGCTTTTAGACCAGATAAATCTTTGTTTGTGCGTTCACCTCAGTATCCGAGTTACATCGAACAGCTTGCAGAAGCAGCTGGAACAACGATTTATACGTGCAATGATTTAGTAGAGGCACTTAAAAATCGAGCAGCGTATTTTCATGCAAGAGGCTGTCGCTTATCAGACCACGGATTGGAAACATTGCCATTTTCAAGCTGCAAGGAGAGCGAAGCTGAAGCAATTTTTGCAAAAGCGCGTATCGGTGAAGAGCTTACTATAGAAGAAGAACGCCAATTCCAAACGTATGTGCTGTTATCTCTTGGAAGAGTGTATCACTCCTTGGGTTGGACGATGCAGTTTCACCTTGGAGCGCTACGTAACAATAATCTCCGGATGTTAGATCGCCTTGGGCCGGATACAGGGTTTGATTCAATTGGTGATTTTCCTATTGCGCGTGAATTAAACCAATTTCTAAATGAGCTTGACCGTAATAATGAGCTCCCAAAAACAATTTTATATACGCTAAATCCAATCTACAATGATGTGATCGCATCGGCAATAGGTAATTTTCAATCAAGTGATGCTGTCGGTAAGATTCAATTTGGTTCTGGCTGGTGGTACAACGATCAAAAGGATGGAATGGAAAAGCAAATGAAGGATTTAGCGAATATCGGACTGCTTAGCACTTTTGTAGGTATGCTTACCGATTCGCGTAGCTTTCTCTCGTATACAAGGCATGAGTATTTCCGACGTATTCTTTGCAATTTAATTGGAAGTTGGGTGGAAGCAGGTGAATTGCCGCCAGATGAAGAATGGCTTGGTAAACTCGTACAAAACATTTGCTATCACAATGCGAAACATTATTTTCAATTGTAAAGGAGGTTTCGTGTGAAAAAAGTTGTTTTGCTTGGTGGATCAGGTACTATTGGTTCCGTTTTAGCTAGGGGACTTAAAGAGCATTATCATGTTGTAATAATGGATATGATTGAACCTTCTTGGAATGGAGATTTTATTCAGGTGGATGCAACAAATTATGAAGATCTGCTTGAAAAGACGCCCGGGGATACAGATGTCATCATCAACTTGCTGCGAACGGATACGACAAAAGGCATTGAAGATAAAGAATGCTTTGATAAGCTCACAAGTGTCTTCTTTCAAGCAAGTTATTATATATTGCTTGTCGCTCGGGAGAAAGGCATTCGTCGTGTTGTTTATGCAAGTAGTAATCATGTGACAGACGCGTACGAAAAAGACGGTTTCTCGCTATTAGGTCGAGAAATTACAGTTGAAGATGTACCGAAATCAAAGGGGCTTTACGGAGTTTTGAAATTTGCATCTGAACAGCTTGGTGCCTTGTTTGCTGAAGAAGGAAGTGTGTCGGTTATTAATTTAAGGATTGCTTCTGTTCCACCACTGGAAAAGCGAGTTCTAAATAATGAGCGACTAAAAAGGACGCTATTGAAAGACGAGGATGCTGTACATCTCGTACGGGGAGCAATTGAAACAGACAAAGCATTTGGTACGTATTACGGGGTATCTGATTGGCCGAATAAGCCGTGGAGTACATTGAATGCCTATGAAGATCTTGGGTTTCAGGCAAAGCGTTAACCAAATGTAAAGAAGCCTGACAATAGTCAGGCTTCAGATTGAAGACAAACGCTTGCATACAATGTGGCTCACCTAGGTCATATGCTAATGAACCTACGTTATATCTACATCTTAGCACCTAGTCTGACAAGTGTTTTCTTTTCAGCCTGGGTCGATTATCGACTTTGTCGACCCTCAGGCCTGATAGTAGTCAGGCTTCTTTTTTTTTAACGCAACCGTGTCGGCCATGAACCAGCCCAGGCGTAGCCATAACGCCGTTCTTGTTCAACATTCATAATATCGTGATGAATGATACCATCTCTTCCAGAGAAGATTGGGCGATTTGTTCCAATCTCGTAAAAGCGATACCATGTTTCTGCACCCTGATCAGAAAAGAAATGGGGTTCAATGCGACGTTCATAGCGCGTATTTGGGACGCGCGCATCTTCCATCCAGGCCCTTGCGGAGGCAACTGCATCTTGAACGGCAGCCGATTGGTTTGGTTGATCTTCTAGCCATTGGACAATTCCGACGGACTCATCGGTCGCAATGGATGGGTGTTCGTAAATTCTGCCTTGCTGCGGGGCAAGTGTAACAGGGTCGTGTTGTTGTCCCCAAGCTGTTTTCGTTCCATTTGCATCAATCTGTGAGTCTAAAATAAAACCAAGACCGTCGTCAATAGAATCTTCAATAGCTGAAGCAAGGTTCTCATCAATTAAATCACCATGAAAGGGTTGAATACCTTCTTTCGCATCTTCTAATAATCGCAAAACGTTAATCATGGCATGATCATTAAATGTCACATAATTTGAATACCAGACGGAACTGGAAGGATCAGAGCCTCGCTGTGGATAGACTTGACGAAAACCGCCGCTCGGATATTGCAATTTAAAGAGGAAATCAATTCCACTGTAAACACTCTCTTTATAGCGTAGGTCGCCAGTTTCTTGATAAGCTTCTGCAACAACAAGAATTTCAGAGACAGTGGCATCGTTATCAATTGTGCCAAGCTCTTGGCCATTGGAAGTCCAGACGGACCTTGATTCATTCCCATTCCAATCGCGCGTATAAATCTCTGGCATATCTTTTGTCCACCCCCCATGCTCCATTTGCCAAGTGAGTAGGTGATCAGCCTCTGTAACGACAGATGCCTTTGCAGTTTGTTCAGTAGGAGATAAGACAAATAAACTAGACGCAACAAGCAGTGTGGCGAACGATGGTAAGAAGTGAAGCGCTTTCATTTTTACGGCCTCCTTTGAATGGAATGTGTTTAGTTTACCAAACAAAAAGTAACCATTTTTGTCTTCATTGCTTTGTTATGTTGCCATTTTTGCGCTATTGCTTGTTACGGTATTGAGTAGGAGATAAATCAAGGATACGCTTAAAGACGCGATGAAAGTGAGCAGACGATTGGAAACCAACTCTTCTTGCGAGTTGAAAAATGGGTTCATTTGTTCGAACCAATCGCTTACAAGCTTGTGAGATGCGAACTTCTTGAATATGTTCTGTCAAACCTTGGCCAGTCACTTGTTTAAATATACGACTTGTATAAGCCGGGCTTAGATGAACAACGGAAGCGAGCGTGGTTAAGTCCAGTGCTTCATCAAAATGATGCTCAATGTATGCAATTAAATGAGCAACGATTTCGGAAGGTCCAGAGAAAACCGCAGAGTTCTTGGTTTGAACCGCTTTAAGAGTGTGGTATTGCCGATGTGCTTCAAGCAACAATTGGCATAAGAGCACTTGTTGATATAGTAAGCTTTCTTGTGAAACAGGGCGATTGTACTCGTTAAAAAGTTGGTTGAACAAGTCGTGAATTTGCTGTTGCTGATGAACTGGAATTTCTAGCAGGCAAAACGCATTTGCAAATAGCGGCTTTATCAGTTCAAGCCATTCTTTCGGTAGAGACGTAAGATGAGCATTAACAACAAATCGAGCATGACCCGGACGAGAGGTGGGTCCCATTTTATGAATGAGATGAGGTGAAAGGATTAACAGGGTGTGTTGTTTAAGCGGGATAGCTTGACCATTGCAATAAAACACCCGCTCTCCTTCAGCAAGCCAGTGGAGTTCAATATCACTATGGAGGTGATAGTGACTCATCCCATAAGGAGGAGAACATCGTTTGAGATAATCAACATAAATCGCTTGTTTTCGAATGGAACAGGTTAGTCTTTGCATAGATAAGCTCCTTTCAAGAGGAAGAGTCACAGAACTTATATGATCCACTTTATCAGAAAATTGAGCGTTTTCAATAGATGGGAGGAGAAACGAATGCGCAGTCTTTGGATGAAGTTGCTTGTATATGGAGGGTTGATTGGTACAATTCCGGTTATCATTGTTGGTTTATTCGCTTATTTCCAGTCAACGAACCACGCTGAGCAGCGAGTTGCTAATGAGAAGATGGAATTAATGCGACAAGTCAAAGCCAATATTGAACAAGTACTGACAACTGTGCACCATTCTCTAAATAATACGATTGAATCACCAACTATGGCCGAAGCCATTCGCAAGCCTTTACTTGGCAACGATTTTCAATTGTATCGCAACTTACGTCGAGAACTAAGCAGGCTTCAATCATTTGATACAAAGGTCGAAGAGACGATCGTTTTAAACAATGAACAAAACTGGATTGTTACAAATCAAGGAATTAGTAGACTTGATGCTCATCCCGATGAGGATCGATACATATCGTTTTTTGAGCTTCCTAATAATACAACATGGTTGCTGCTTGAAACCGAATCATTTGAAGAGGCGATTATTCGTCGCCATTGTCCATATACAATTAGTTTAGTGAAAAAATTGCCGACTAGGTTAAGCGATAAATATGGGTTAGCATTTGCGAATATTCCAATGTGTAGTATAAAAGAAATGATTCTTAGTGATGAAATTTCTGATGAGTTAATGATTTTAGATGAAAAGAATCAAATTATTGTTCATTCTGATGAGGAAGTGGTAGGAAAATCATTTGTAGACTTAGGGTTTTCAGAGCCTGCTTGGACTAATGAAGCTGCTGGACAAACAACGGTTGATCTTGATAATGAGTCGTATGCACTCACTTACACGACCTCTAATCTGAATGGATGGAAATATGTATCACTCACATCAATGAATGAATTAATGAGCGAATCGAGGAGCATAGGTTGGTTCACTTTTTATATGGTACTCTCTATGATTGTATTAACGACATTTGTTGTCTGGGTTTATTCACGCAAACTCTATTCACCCGTTAGAAAGCTTGTCGCCGCGATACATCAGAAGGGAACTGGTGATGAAAAAAAGCAAAAGCGGACTGAGTTTCAAGTGATTGAAGATCAACTTCATGATTTGTTTTCATCAAAAAAAATGCTGGAACAGGAATTGACGGTCCATACAAAACAATCTCTAATGCTCTTTTTAATGCGCGTCTATCAAGGGCGTTCATCTACTACTGATAGCCAAGAAAGGCTTCGACTTTATGGGTTGGATAAGCGTATAAACGGCTGGGGTATCATGAGCTTATTTGTTATCCATTTGGAGCACCCACGCCATGAGGAAGATCAAGAAGAACGAGAGCTTCGTGCTTTTGCGCTTAGGAATATCATTGATGATACGGTTCCCGAGGAAAATCGGTTGCCGGCTGTGTGGATCGATGATTTGCTTGTAGTCGTTGTAGGTTTAGATGAGTATACAGCAATTACTGATGCGGAAGCAGCTGTTTATCATTGGAGCGAGAATATAAAAGCGTATATGCAAGAGTATATGCAAACGTTAGTAAGTATCGGTATTAGTGAACCGTTTAAGGCATTTTCTAATTCGAATATCGCTTTTGCGCAAGGGACGGAAGCATTAACGCATCGTTTTAAGTTCAATGAAAATGTCATTATCTATTATCGGAGTATCCAAGCTAGAGAAAAAGTTGCTGTTTATCATCATCCCTCACAAACGGAAGAAGAATTGTTGCTGGCCATACGCTTAGCCGATCGAGAAAAGGCGGAAGAGTTGTTTGAAATATGGCTAAATGCTGTGATGGATAAAGGTCATACGGTAGGAGAGGTTCATGTTTCATTTATGCACTTAATTAGTCGTATGCTTCGGTTTTATCATGAAAGTGGTTGGACAAGATCAGATCATATGCACTTGTCAGAAGCAACCCTCTATCAAGAGTGCTTACATCTTCGTAGCCAGGATAAGATCAAAGATTGGTTTTCCGAACGGTTATTATATCCGTTATTAGCTATGTTCAAAGAAATTAGCGAATCTCAGTTTCAAGATTTATCTCAAAAAATGATTAACTATATTAAAGCAAATGATGACACAGCCATTACACTTGAACAGTGTGCAGCAGACTTACATTACAATGCAAATTATTTAAGTAGTGTATTTAAAAAAGGAACAGGAATGACATTTAGCGATTACGTGGCCGATCATCGCTTAAAAGAAGCAAAGAAATGGCTCCATGATACAGACATTCCTATTAAACAGATTGCCGAAAGATTAGGCTATAAAAACTCACAAAATTTTATCCGTTCTTTTAAAAAATCAACTGGTATGACGCCTGGACAATATAGACAAGAAAAAGGGATGGAGTAGCAACAAGTAGGTACAATTTGTATGGGGCTTCTCCTAAAGACAAGGGGGTTAGGTTGTTGACAAAGATAGGCGATGGGGCTACCTGAAACGAAAAAAAGAAAAATCATCAAATGACACTCGTTTTTAAAAGCTGGCTGACGGTTTCATTTTTGCGAGAAGCGACTTATAAAAAGCTGCTTTTTCTACTTATAACAAGGATAATCATTTCCTCAGGTCAAACTGAAAACAGCGCCAAATCAATGGTTTATGAGCAAATGATTATATAAGACATGAAATTTTAACGATATAGTTCAATCAATAGAGATAAACGGAGTGGGACAAAAAATTTTCAAAAATAAGGTGGGGACAAGGATGAAGAAATGGAAGCAGTGGCACAAAATAACTGCAATTGGTGTTGGGTTAGTTGCTTTAACAGGGTGTAATGGAAACGAAAACAATGAAAGCGCTTCCTCTAGTGGTGATGCGATAGATGATGGAAGCCCGGTGGAATTTTCAATTATGGCTAACCTGCATACAGCTGAAGTGCCAGATAAGAAAGTTCAAACTTTATTAGAAGAAGCAACAAATACGAAGCTCGATATTCAATGGGTGCCTGACAGCAACTATGAAGAACGTCTGAATACAGCATTTGCAACAGGTTCACTGCCTCAAGCTGTTTATATGAAGAACCAGACGACGTATGAACAATTTAAAGATGCCATTCGTGATGATCAATTCTGGGAGCTTGGACCTTATCTAGATGAATTTGAAAACTTGAAAAATTTAAAGCCAGAAGTCGTTGAAAATACAATGGTAGACGGAAAAATGTATGCCTTGTATCAGGGCAGACCGTTAGCACGTTCAGGACTGATTTATAGAAAAGACTGGGCTGACAATTTAGGCATAGATGCACCTACCAATGTAGAGGAATTTATGGAGATGGCGCGCGCGTTCACTGAAGATGATCCAGATGGAAACGGCAAGGATGACACATTTGGCTTAACGGATCGAAATGACCTTGTTTATGGTGCGTTTAAATCCGTTGCTTCTTGGTTCGGTACTCCAAATGGATGGGGAGAGCAAGATGGGGAGCTTCTTCCAGAATTTATGTTTGATGAATACATTGACACACTTGATTACTTAAAAGAGCTTCATGAAAACGGTTATATGAATCAAGACTTTCCGGTAACAAGCAAACCGGATCAACAAGCGCTTCTGAAAAACGGAACGGCGGGCATGTATGTTGGCTCGATGGGAGATGTTGTTTCTTTATACGCTGATGCGTCTCAAAACAATCCTGACCTTGAATTTGATGTGCACAACTATGTTGAAGGCCCTGATGGTGAATACAACATTTGGGCGATTCCAGGGTATGGGAACCTTGTTATTTTTCCTAAATCGTCTGTAGAAACAGAAGAAGAGTTAAAGGGGATTCTCTCTTTTTATAACCAAATGATGGAACCAGACAATGCGAATTTAATTTTCTGGGGAGTTGAAGGCGAACATTACGATGTAGAAGAGGATCAAGCTGTGGCGATTGAAGACACACAAAAAACAGACCGTGAAGTGAAGCCGTATCAGTCGATCGAGATCGGTGAAGCGGAAACAAACGGCCGTTATCTTGGTAAGAGTAATTATGAAGCAAAGACAAAAGCAGATGAACTGGAAATCGACAATGAATCATACCTTGTCCATGATCCTACAATTACACTTGATTCACCTACCATGCAAACCCATGGGGAACGCCTGCAACAAATTATTAATGATGCAACGTACCAATATATCTTAGGTCAGACAGATCTGGAAGGGTTTGAAAAAGCAATTGAGACATGGAAAACGCAAGGTGGAGAAGATGTAATAAACGAAATTAATGAATCCTACGAACAACAATAAATGTCGGATTTAAGTCAAGAGCAGAGCTTCGCTTTGCTCTTGCTACATACAAATGAAAAGAGAAAAGAGGTGTGGAATGGAGAGTCCATTGACAGTAGGAAAAAAACAGGTGCTGACAAAAGCAGAACGCCGCAATGAACTATGGAGAAAAATTAAGAAAAACAAATGGATCTATTTAATGATTGCTCCAGGGATTCTGTATTTCTTTGTTTATAAATACATTCCCATGTACGGACTTATCATTGCATTTCAAGATTATAAACCTTACTTAGGAATTACTGGAAGTGAGTGGGTTGGTTTTGACCATTTCCGACGCTTGTTTGCGGATCCTGATTTTTGGATGATTTTCCGGAATACGTTAGTCTTATTTGCGCTTCAAGTTTGTATTTCATTTCCTGTTCCTATTATTCTCGCACTCATGTTAAATGAATTGCGCAACCGAGCGTACCAACGAACAATTCAGACAGTCATCTACATTCCTCACTTTATGTCTTGGGTTGTTATCGTCTCGATCAGTTATGTGATGTTGACACTCGATGGAGGAATTATTAACAACATTTTGCGGTCGTTGCAATTTGATCAGATCAATTTCTTACTTAATCCAGATTGGTTCCGCCCAATGTATATCCTACAAATCATCTGGCGTGAAGCGGGTTGGGGTACAATCATTTTTCTTGCAGCTATTGTTGCGGTGGATCCTCAGCTGTACGAAGCTGCGAAAATCGATGGAGCAAACCGAATTCGTCAAATGTGGCATATTACGTTACCAGCAATTCGAAGCGTAATTATTGTGTTGCTTATTCTAAAAATTGGTGATGTGTTAGAGCTTGGTTTTGAGCATGTGTATTTGCTTTTAAATTCATCTAATAGAGAAGTAGCAGAAATCTTTGATACTTACGTATATACAGCTGGTTTAAGACAAGGACAGTTTAGTTACAGTACCGCAGTTGGATTCTTTAAAGGTATCGTTGGATTAATCCTTGTTGTCTTTGCCAACTGGCTAGCAAAAAAATACGGCGAAGAAGGCATTTATTAATGAAGGGAGGCGCTTAAGATGGTAGGCGACAAAACGATATCGAGTCGTATCTTTAATGCAACAAACATGATTATTCTTGGCATCATTGCCTTGCTTTGCGTGCTGCCCTTCGTTCATGTCATTGGCAGCTCCTTTGCGACCGGGGCAGAAATCGCACGGAGGAGTTTCTTATTGTTTCCAACAGAGTTCAGTTTAGACGCGTATCGTTATATATTCTCTACCGATACGATTATCCGCTCCCTAGGTGTTTCGATTGGAGTGACCCTTGGAGGGACGATTTGGAGTATGTTGTTGTCTGTACTCACCGCTTATGGTCTATCAAGACGAGATCTTGTTGGTCGTCGTTTCCTAATGTTTTTTATTGTTTTTACTATGCTTTTTAACGGTGGGATGATTCCAACCTTTCTTGTCGTCCAACAAACAGGACTTATTGATTCACTGCTTGCGCTTGTTATACCAGTGACTATTAATGCATTTAACATGATTATTTTACGAAGCTTCTTCATGAATTTACCAGCAGGACTCGAAGAATCAGCAAAAATTGATGGCTGTAATGACTTTGGGGTGTTGTTTCGAATTGTTATTCCATGTTCGCTACCGGCAATTGCGACGATCTCACTGTTTTATGCCGTGACGTATTGGAATACGTATATGCATGCAATTCTTTACTTAAATGATCCGAATAAATGGCCCGTCCAAGTGCTGTTACGTCAAATCGTCGTCTTAGCAACGGGCATTAATTACGACGGTGCGGAATATACAAGTGTGCCACCTCCGGAAATTAGTGTGAAGATGGCTGTAATTGTTGTAGCGACTGTTCCTGTATTACTTGTATACCCATTCTTGCAAAAGTATTTTGCAAAAGGTGCATTAATTGGATCGATGAAAGGATAAGCCATGGCTGATGTTGATCACTACCTCAGGACGCTTTACGAAGGAAGACCATCAGTTTCGATGTCTAAAGAAAAGCGAATCTTTGCTTTAAAACAGGCACTGGGGACATTCGTGCCTAGTGACCAAAGTGAAGGAATCCGCATCTCTTGTCGACAATATGACCAATACAGTGAGGAAACATTTGTTATTGAAACGACTGATTGCTTACGAATGCCATTTCGAATGCTTTTACCGCACACTCCCGCAAAAGGAGAGCCCATTGTGCTTGCCCTTCATGGGCACGGTACAGGAGCTACAGAAGCACTCGAAGCTGGATCAAGTCATCGTGGATTTGCTAAACGTCTCGTTAAACAAGGTTGTATTGTTGTTCTTCCAGAGCTTATAGGATTTGGTGCTCGAAAGAAATCAAGTGATGAAGCGGAGAACAATAGTTGTTTCTCTATTGCGTCAGAACTTTTGCTCTATGGAAAAACATTGGCCGGGTTACGTGTATGCGAAACTCTTCATCTCGTAAATTGGTTAAATACACACCCTCAATTTATGAAAAGTAGCATTGGTGTATTTGGCTTCTCTGGCGGTGGGTTGATTGCACTACTTTTAGCTGCAACAGATGAACGCATTCAAGCAACAGTTCTAAGTGGTTTTGGGGCCATGATTAAAGACAGTGTGCTTGCTCGTCGTCATTGTCTTGATAATTACATTCCCGGTTTATTAACTATCGGTGAAATGCCAGAGTTATTAGCACTTATTGCCCCAAGGCCCCTGTTTATCGAAAGCGGAGATCAAGATATGTTGTTTCCCTCAAGCTCAGTACAGGAAGCAACAAAACAAGAAAACGTGATGGTTCATCTATTTAAAGGGCTCCATGAAGTAAATGGGGAAGAGTCGATTCCTTGGCTAATCAAGCAGTTGCAGGAGAGAGGAGAGGGAAATGGATACATTTAAAAACCCTATCATACCTGGGTTTTATCCAGACCCATCAATTTGTAGAGTAAACCAAGATTATTATCTCGTTACATCAACATTTGAATATTTTCCAGGTGTACCTATTTTTCATTCCATCGATTTAGTGAACTGGACTCAAATTGGACATGTGCTTGATCGTCCGTCGCAACTAAACTTAGACGGAACACCAAATTCTCGAGGCATTTATGCTCCAACCATTCGCCACCAGAACGGATTGTTTTATGTTATTACGACATTTGTAGAAAGTCAGTATGGCGAACGCCGAAACTTTTATGTAACGGCTGAAAATCCAGCGGGTCCCTGGTCTGAACCGGTTTGGTTAAAAGGGGCACCTGGTATCGATCCTTCTTTGTTCTTTGATGATGATAATCGAGTTTACTACACGGGCAATCGAGTTCCACCAACGGGTCAAACTCATGCCAAACATATGGAAATATGGTTACAAGAGCTAGATGTGAACAAAGGTACGTTAATTGGGGATCCTGTAGGAATTTGGGATGGCGCACTGAAAATTGCCCATGCACAAGAGGCGCCACATATATACAAAAAAGATGGATTTTATTATCTGATTATCGCTGAGGGCGGAACCGGCTTCACTCATGCCGTAACTGTTGCGCGAAGTAAAACAATCGCAGGTCCATATGAGGCGAATCCCCGTAACCCTATTTTGACACATCGACATCTAGGAAAAGATGCACCAATTACGAATGTCGGTCACGGCGATCTTGTTGATACAGAAGATGGCGATTGGTGGATGGTTTGTTTAGGATCGCGACCATATGGTGGCATGTTTCGTAATCTCGGTCGAGAGACTTTCTTGGCACCGGTACGATTTGAAGATGATTGGCCAGTCGTATGTCCTGATACAGGACGAATTGAAGAGGAGATGCGCGGACCAAACCTTCCACGTCAAAAAGTCATCTCCTCGTCAATTAGAGATGAGTTTGATCAATTGGAACTAGGCATGGAGTGGAATATGATTCGCACACCACGAGAGCGTTTTTATACGCTTGCGGAGAAGCCGGGTTTTTTGCGGATGAAACTTAGACCAGAAACACTCGCGGATTGTGCGAGTCCAAGTTTTATTGGGAGGCGCCAGCAGCATCTCTCATATAACGTAGCAACGAAACTATTGTTTTCCCCGGAAACACAAGGGGAAGCAGCGGGGTTGACCTTATTTCATAGCCAAACACATCACTACCGGTTTGAAGTCATATATGTACAAGAGCAGCCAGTGGTTCGTGTTGTTAAAAGAGAAGGAACCAGTGATGATGTCGTAGGAGAATTATCTATTTCAGAAACTTCAATTGAACTTAAAGTCGAGGCACATTTTCAAGAGTTGACATTTCTTTATCGGAATCAATTTGGAAAGTGGCATGTTGTCGCTGAAAAGCAAGATGGTCGTGTACTTAGTACAGATCGAGCCGGAGGTTTTGTTGGAACATATATTGGCTTATTTGCTACAAGCAATGGAAATGAGAATACAACGTATGCTGACTTTGACTGGTTTGACTATAAGGGGGAGTGAAAATGACGCATAAATTGGATGTAGAGATCAAAACACCGTTGGAATGGGGAAAAAGAGCGATTGAAACAGTTATGAGGCAATACAGTCCACTAAACATGCCGCCAGCTAATCGCTGGCATTACCATCAAGGTGTGTTTTTATGTGGTGTGCATCGTATTTGGGAGTTGGAACCAAACAATGCTTATTTTGACTATATTAAAGGTTACGTTGATGGACTGGTCGACGAAGATGGTAATTTCTTGTTTAGGCGAGACGAGCTTGATGCCATTCAAGCAGGATTGTTACTATTTCCACTTTATAAAGAAACAGGGGAGTACCGTTATAAAGAGGCGGCACGGAAGTTACGTAGTTTGCTAGATACACTTAATCGTAACCGTGAAGGCGGGTATTGGCATAAAGACAAATACCCGAACCAAATGTGGTTGGATGGCTTATACATGGCTGGACCATTTGCAATTCAATATGGTCAGCAGTTTAACGAAGGAACGTTAATTGATCTCGTGTTAGCTCAAGAACAGTTAATGCGTACCTCTACAAAAGATGAGCAAACTGGGTTGTATGTCCATGCATGGGATGCAAGTAAACAAGCAGATGTGTGTGATCCGGTAACTGGAAAAACAACGGAGGTGTGGGGAAGAGCACTTGGGTGGTATGCAATGACATTAATTGACTTTATTGACTTGCTCGAAACAGAGCTTCAAAAGAGAGAACCTCTTATTGAAGTATTCCAAGCGCTAATGAATCGCCTGATCGCTTATCAAGATGAAGAGTCTGGTCTGTGGTATCAAGTGGTTGATAAAGGAAATGAAGAGGGGAATTGGCTCGAGAGTTCTTGCTCTTGTTTATTTGCATACGCACTCGCAAAAGGAAATAGGCTAGGTTTATTGGATGATCTGGCGCTTAAGCATAGCGAAAAAGCGTTTAACGGCCTCTTGTCGCATTCTCTCGAAGTGGCTACAGATGGTTCCGTTTCATTACATGATATTTGTATTGGTACATCGATTGGTCGTTATCAAGACTATATCAACCGACCAACAACTGTTAATGATTTACATGGAGTAGGCGCTTTTGCGCTATGTGCAGCAGAGTTAGAGAAAGCTATTAGACAGTAGGGGGAAGGAAAATGGTGCGCTGGCTTAATGTTGTCTTATGTGTCTTCTTACTGTTCATGACAGGATGTAGCAAAGAGGGAGAACGACAACTTCACATTATGGCGTTTTCTGATGAGCTTTATGAGCAACAAGAGGCATTAAAGCTTATTCTCGCAGAGGATGACGTTGCGTTAACTGTTTTCCCGACTATACTAGAACGTTTTATTGTGGAGCTTGTTGGTCACGAAGCAGATCTTTTACTTGTGGATGGAAGCTTGGCTGGAGCAATTGATCCAGAAGGTTTAGCGGAGCTAGGTGAGCTAGAAGGCGTATCTGTTCCTATTCATGAAGAGGAAGAAATTGTAGCGCTATCCTTGCAAGAGCTGTTGGTAGAAGCTGTCCAATTAGAACAAGAGCACCTTCTTCTTATTCCTGTATATAGCGATCGACAACAAGAGGCATTGGCGTTCGTAAAAACGTGGTAGCAAAAATAGATGGTTCGTCTATAACTCTAGAAGGGGGTAATAATTAATGGAGCTTACAGGAATGTGGGGCAGCTTTTATCGAGTCTCTTTATTTATTTCTAAATTAGCCTATGCCAATGTTTTGTGGCTAGGATTTACGCTACTCGGACTTATTGTTTTTGGTGTAGCACCAGCAACTGTAGCGTTATTTACGGTCACTCGAGCGTGGGTCAACAAAGAATGGGATATACCGGTGTTTAAACAATTCTGGTCCACCTATAAAGATGAGTTTTGGCGGGCGAATGTTTCTGGAATTGCATTATTCGCAGTTGGTTTTTTATTGTATTGGAACCTCACGCTATTTGCGGGTAGCGAATTGGTCATGTTGGTGGTTCGAGGGATTTTATTAGTGATCGCGTTTTTATTTGCTTTTATGCTTTTGCTTTATTTTCCAACCTACGTTAGCTTTCATTTAAAAGGTCTTAATCGAGTACGTGCAGCTTTATTAATTGCTTGTGGCCACCCCCTTCATGTAATGGCTATGGGCGTTGGTCTTTATGGATTGCAGATGCTTTACATGTTTATACCTGGACTAATTTTGTTTTTTGCGGCGGCTAGTATTGCATACTTGCTTTCCTGGGTCTCTGCGCGCATCTTTTCATCGATGAAACAAAAACAATACTCACAAAGTGAGGCTTCAACACAACTATGATTAGGATTCAAAGGGGGAGTGCGGTATGCGAAACATTGTCGTTTGTGGCCTGAGCAATAGGGCGCTTAGTATGTTTATGAAACCGATCTTGGAACGTTTTAATCAGGATAATCAAATCGTTGGGATGCTTGATTCCGATCGAAAACGATACGAAGTTTGTCTAGAGTCGTTTCCAGAGCTTTCGGATGTCAAATTCTATAAACCGAGTGAATTTGAACAGATGGTTAAAGAGACAAACGCGACAACGGTTATTGTTACGAGTAGAGATGATACCCATGTTGACTATATTCTGCGTGGGCTTGCGCTTGACCTTTCCATTATTAGTGAAAAGCCAATGGTCACTACTGCCGAAGATGCCAGGCGTGTACTTGAAGCAGAACAATTAAGTGCTGGGCAAGTGACGGTTGCATTTAATTATCGTTATAGTCCGTACCATCTGAAAATAAAGGAACTCATTCAGTCAGGTCGAATTGGTCGTGTAACCTCTGTTGATCTTAATTGGTACGTGGATACGTATCATGGATCAAGCTATTTTAAACGTTGGAATCGCAACCGCGCATATTCTGGCGGTTTATCAATCCACAAATCCACGCACCACTTTGATCTCGTCAATTGGTGGATTGGAAAACAACCTAAAGACGTGTTTGCGTTTGGTGATCTCCATTATTATGGAAAAGATGGAGAACTAAACCCAAGCATGCGCGAGGGGCGGCGTTGTGGCACGTGTGGAGAGCGACAGGATTGTTCCTATTATCGACGTTGGTTTGGGAGAAGCCAATCAAATGAACCAAAAGATGATCACTTACTTGCTGGTCAGGATCTTGGTGCGTATACGAACTATAGTCCAGACGCGTGTATTTTTGACGGAGAAATCGAAATTGAAGATACGTATGCAGCCACTGTTCGCTATGACAGCGGAGCGCTGCTTAGTTATTCCATTAATTTTTCTGCTCCTTATGAAGGGTATCGGTTAGCGATCAATGGCACGAAGGGGCGAATTGAGACACAAGAATATCACTCACCATCGCGAACACCTTTTTCAGTGCCTGAACAAACCGTTGATTTGATTCCACTTTTTGGAGCAAAAGAAATCATTCATGTCGTGAAAGCAGAAGGGGGACACGGTGGTGGTGATCCTCTGATCCAAGAAGACTTGTTTTTAGGACCAGATCAAAATCGAAGCTTTGACGTACTTGCAGGAGCAGAGGCAGGTGCTTACTCCATTGCAGTTGGGGAGGCGGTCTGGAAATCAGCAAAAACGGGTAAATGCATTCAAGTGAATGACTTGTTGGCGAAAAAGGAGGGAATCCACTAATGGATTCGACCGTTGTTCATCCAAGTGATGATGTACTTGTAGCCTTACGTGATATAAAGAAAGGCGAGACGATCAAGCATGTTTATGGCGAGTTAACGATGATTGAAGCGGTTGAGAGAGGTCATAAAGCTGCGTTGCGCGACATTAATCAAGGCGAGCAAATTTTAAAATATGGTTTTCCAATTGGAACTGCGACGTCAACCATTCCAAAAGGAGCGTGGATTCATACACACAACGTCAAGACCACACTTGATGGCACGTTGACCTATACTTATGAGCCAGAACAAGCTGCAGCAACGAAGGAGCCCGCGGAAAACGAATGGACATTTAAAGGATACGAGCGAGAAAATGGCGAGGTTGGTATCCGGAATGAAATTTGGATCATCAATACTGTAGGCTGCATTAACAAGACAGCTGAACTGGTTGCTAAGCTAGGAAATGCTGAAGGCTATCAAAATATTGATGGCGTTTACAATTTCCCTCATCCCTTTGGTTGTTCACAATTAGGTGATGATCTAAAAAGTACGCAAGCCTTGTTGGCGAGCCTTGTCCACCATCCAAATGCAGCTGGTGTGCTCGTACTTGGGTTAGGGTGTGAAAATAATTATATCGATTTATTTAAAGAAGCGCTAGGTCCTTACAATGAGAAACGAATTAAGTTTCTTGCTGTGCAAGAAGCAGGAGATGAGTTAGAGGAAGCGCTTGATTTATTGAGTGAGATTGCGAAAGTTGTTAAAAATGATAAACGTACAGAAGTCCCGTTATCGAAACTAAAAGTCGGGTTAAAGTGCGGGGGGTCTGATGGGTTTTCTGGTATTACTGCCAACCCTCTTGTTGGTGCCTTTTCTGACCAATTAATTGGTGTTGGGGGTTCGACTGTTTTAACAGAAGTGCCAGAAATGTTTGGAGCAGAGACCATTTTAATGAATCGTGCTTCGAGTGAAGATGTGTTTGATTCTATTGTCGATATGGTAAACGGGTTTAAAGATTATTTTATTCGGCACAATCAAGTCGTGTATGAAAATCCGTCTCCGGGAAATAAAAAAGGCGGCATTACGACGCTTGAAGAGAAGTCCTTAGGGTGTGTGCAGAAAGGTGGATTCGCTCCAGTGGCTGACGTCGTACCGTATGGAGGGCGTGTGAAAAAGCAAGGGCTTACCCTTGTTCAAGGTCCAGGAAATGACCTTGTTTCGGTTACTGCTCTCGCCGCATCTGGTGCACAAATTGTGCTTTTTACAACCGGTCGGGGTACCCCGTTTGGTGGACCGGTTCCTACTGTTAAAGTATCAACGAATACGGGGCTTGCTGAAAGAAAGAAAAACTGGATTGACTTTAATGCTGGCGGTTTGGTAGAAGGGAAAAGTATGAACGACTTAGCGAATGATTTATTTCACTATGTTTTGCGTCTAGCCTCTGGTGAAGAAACAACATTGAACGAACAAAATGGGTTCAAAGAAATCGCCTTATTTAAAGACGGCGTGATCTTATAAGAAGGAGGAAGCGATGGCTGAAACGGGTGTTCATCGATTAACACAAACGGTTTTGAATGGAAAAGAACATACGGGTGAAGAGACAATTGTGCAAATTGGAGAAGGGAACTTTCTTCGTGGATTTTTAAACTGGATGATTCATCAACTTCATAAGCAGGGTGTTTATTCTGGTCGTGTAGTTGCAGTTCAGCCAACCCCACATGGGAAAGTGGTCCCTGTTTTAAATGCACAGAATGGATTATTTACAACCATTTTAAGAGGAAAACTAAAGGGCGAAACAATTGATAAGGCAGAGCTTGTTCAGTCTATTTCGAGAGGTATTAATCCTTACACAGATTGGGATGAAGTCATTGCACTAGCAAGGTCCACGTCAGTTAAATGGCTATTTTCAAACACGACAGAGGCCGGTCTAACCTATCTCCATGAACCGTATAACGGGAAAGAAGCGCCTTTATCTTTCCCAGGAAAAACGACCGCTTTTTTATATGAGCGTTTTCTAGCATTCGATGGCTCTCTTACAGCTGGTATCGTTGTTGTGCCATGTGAATTGGTTGAAGAAAACGGAGTCGTCTTAAAAAGTCTAATCAAGCGAGTGGCGAACGACTGGGAGTTGCCAGAGTCATTTTTAAGCTGGCTTGATGAGGCAGTGATTTTCTGTAATACCCTTGTTGACCGGATTGTTACTGGTTTTCCTCGTGGAGAGGAAGAGAAGTGGGCGACTAGACTTGGTTATGAAGATCACTTGTTAACCGTGGCGGAGCCGTACCATCTATTCGTAATTGAGGCTGAGCGGAGGCCAAATGAGCGTCTCCCGTTTGCTGAAGCTGGTTTAAATGTTGTGTGGGAAAAGACAGCATCTTACAGGGAGTTAAAAGTTCGTTTGCTTAACGGTGCGCATACATTTATGTTTGCGGCTGGTGTGCTTGCTGGTGAGACGACGGTAAAAGGTGTGCTTAAAAATCAAGTGCTAAGGCATTTTCTGGAAAGAGGACTACAAGAGGAATTGATGCCGACTGTCCGAGCGAATCAAGAAGTGAAGGAAGCTTATGTAGCCAGTGTCATTGAACGATTCGAAAACCCTTACTTAGCCCATCAACTAACCGATATCGGTATGAATGCGATCTACAAATTTAAAACACGGCTTTTGCCAGCGCTAGAAGCGAACCAGCGGCCGCAACTCCTTTTGTTTAGCCTTGCCGCTCTTCTTGTCTATATGAAACCTATTGGAAAAGAAGGGGCCTTTTTGCAAGGGAAAGCAAATGGGCAACGCTACACGATTCGCGAAAACGAGACGACGTTAACGATCTTGAATGAGGCATGGGGACAATTTGATCAAGATGAGAAAAATGTTGCGGAGACAGTGCAGCTCCTACTTGAGCAAGAGGAATTATGGGGTGTTGATTTAAGTGAGCACCACATACAAGTGACAGTTTTTGTGGAGCAATTGTTAAGCGGTGAGATAGAAAACATCGTTACAACGATATAGAAAAGAAGCCAGGCTATTTAAAGCCTGGTTTTTTTCTACTTGTACGTAAACCCTTGTTTCTTAAGGGCTTCCGCTGTTTGAGGGATTCCGTTTGGTCTGCTGTAGTAGCGTGCGACGGTATCAGCCCATGTTTTTGCTGGTATCTCGTTGCTTCGCTGCTGCATGTAGTCAGCAAAAGTTTTCTCATATGCTTGAATGGTGGATGCTTGATCCTTATTGTAACGGTCTTGATGATAAAATGCTTCAACAGGTATACGTGGTTTAAGACCAGGTTTATCAGTTGGGTGCCCTAAAACAAGTCCTGCCACTGGAAAAACGTATTCAGGTAGCTCAAGTAGCTCAATCATTTTCTCGGAATGTGATCGAATGGCACCAATTGGTACAATCCCAAGCCCCATTGATTCCGCAGCAGCTGTTGCAAAACCAAGTGCAATGCCCACGTCTGTTGATCCAATAAGAAGTGTATCAACATTGTCACCAGCTACAAATGATTGACCTTGCGCCTCAAGTAATTGCTTTGCTCGATAAAAATCAAGCGTAAACGCAAGGAAAACAGGCGCTTCTTTAATCCACGGCTGACCAATTGTATCGGAGATAGTGGCCTTCTTTGCTTCATCAGTTACACCAACAACACTTAATTGTTGTCCATTTCCCCATGTAGGCGCAGACTGTGCTGCTTTAATTACAGCCTGTAACTGTTCAGTTGAGACTGGTTCCGATGAATATTTGCGGATCGATTGGTGGTTGTTTAATACGTGTATTGTTTCATTCATTCTGATTCCCTCCAATTATGTAGTCATGCATTAGTTATAACAAAAAGAGGGAAAAAGAGCACAAAGTCTGCTCACTTGAAGTGTAAACAGGCTTACTTACGTTAAGAAGAATACTAGCAAATTGATAACTTCGTAGGAAAACGAAGGGTTGCTCCTCTTTATTTTTTTACATAGAGGCCATTCGCTACATGTGAGTAAATAGGTTTTTCCTAGTCTTACTAATAGAAACGCATGTCTCCTTGCAAGAGGAGAGAGTACATTTTTTCTGTAGAAAAAATGGTCATGAAGAATTGGATATATACGTGCTAGAATGAAAGCGAAAGAAAAAATCGAACTTCTCAATACATATGAAACATTTAGAAGGTGTTGTTTATGCCGGATTGGTCCTATCATCCTTTAAAAAAGCTACTATTGAATCGATTAAAACCAATAAAGAGCAGAGAGTTTCTTCATCGCACAATGAGCACAATCGCATCAACCCCCGGAGGAGGAAGCCTTATAAACTTTTTAGGCCATATGAGTCCTGCGGAAGAAGTTGGCAAAGAGATCAATCATAGCTTACGGGTGCTTTCCCCGGTGGGACTATCTAGTAAAATTGATCCGCATTTGTCGGGAATGAATGCTTTTCAAGAATTAGGTTTTGGTTTTATAGAAATAGGACCGATTGTATTAAACGAGCCTAAAATCCAGATACAACCAGCTATTGCTGATGAGGCTATTTTGTTCTCCAATCAACCAGAGAAGGTTCCCCTCAAGCTGGCAATTAAGAAGCTAACAAAAATAGACATGAACATACCTATCTTTGCGAGGGTGGATCCACAAGTAAAGGGAAGTGAATGGGACATCATTGTGCAGCATCTCACACCTTTTGTTGATGGTTTTATAGGGACGCAAGAACAAGTAGGGTCGTATCTTCATAATGACATAGGTATTGAACATTCTTTTTACATTGCGTTGTCTTCAGAAGAAGTCATAAGCGCAGAAGAATCACAGTTGATAAACAATCATCCGCAGATCGGTGGCGTTATTGTCCAGGCCGTGCGGGATAAACAAGGTGAGTATTGGCGGGAAGGTACTAATGCAAATGAAAAGCTGATTCATAGAGTGAAACAGGTGAGAGCATTTTATCCAGACCTCACGATTATAACCTCTGGGGGAATTGAGACTCCGAATGAGGGTTATGAAGTAGTTCGAGCTGGAGCAGATTTACTACTTTTAGACGAAGGGTATGTAAAAACAGGGCCAGGATTACCAAAAAGAATTCATGAGCGATTACTATATGAGCGAAATTCTACCACTAAACGAGAAAGTTGGCATTGGTCATTTTTATTTGGCCTTAGCATCCTAATTGGAGGAATGATCGCTTTATATTTTGCCTTTACGCGTATTATTCTCCCTTATGATGAATCGTTTATTGGATTAACAAGAGAAGAAATCTTACAAGTTAATCCCAATATTCTGGCCTTTATGTCTCATGATAGAATGGCGCTCGCGGGAACAATGATATCAGGTGGAATTCTTTACATACAGCTAGCACGGCACGGAATAAAGCAAGGGTTACATTGGGCGAAGATCGCTTTTCATGCTGCTGCCATCATTGGGTTTCTCGGCATTCTACTATTTATTGGGTTTGGTTATTTTGATTGGTTACACGGTTTATTCTGGTTATTAATAATGCCAATTTACTATTTAAGTTGGAAAGAAGGAACGCATGCCACAGCTAGTCCATCTTCTGACCATGGTGAAAATGATCGAGCTTGGAAAAAGGGATTATATGGACAGTTGATGTTTGTCATACTTGGTTTTTCAATACTCATTGGTGGGGTTGTTATTTCCACAATCGGTGTGAGCAACGTTTTTGTGGAGACTGATTTAACTTTTCTATGCATGACACCACAAATGTTAACTGAGTTGAGTGAGACATTAATCCCTGTGATTGCACATGACCGAGCAGGTTTTGGTAGTGCTTTAGTAAGTGTTGGTTTACTCGTACTGATGATCTCCTTATGGGGATTCAGAAAAGGAGAACGCTGGATCTGGAACACACTTGCATTGGGAGCTTTACCTGGGTTTATCGCTGGAATTGGAACTCATTTTTATATTGGCTATACCACATTTATTCATTTATTGCCTGTTTACTTTTTGGTCGTTTTATATAGTTTAGGCCTCTTATTATCATATGATTACTTGAAGAAAAAGTAGAAGAAGGAGTAAATCGATTACTCATAAATCTAAAAAATGAACGGACCAGTTTTTAGGGAGGGCTCCACCGGTTAGTGAAGCCGAGATCCTCAAAAATGAATCAAAGCTTCTAATCGATTCCGTCCGTTCATGGATAATGGTTTGCTTGCTTATGTAATGCGAGCAAACCATTATTTCTTTACCTATGAGTTGTTGCCATTAAGAACGTCTTTTTTCTTTGCTTAAATGGCTCCTACTTTCTTAATTATGCCTTGTTTTTACGGATGAGCACAACTATAGATAAAGCTAGATGAACTACGGCGCAGCTTGCTGTTACAACAAGAATGCTTGTTATCTCATTTTCCATAAAAATGGCGATAAATGACCATAAGAACACAAGTGGGTATGCCCAGTCTTTATAGCGTAATGAAATAAAAGCAGCGAGTAGTGTTGCAACAATAAGCATAATAAGTGTCCAAATCAATTCGTCTAAACCTAGAATGGTTGTTACATCTGTTTGAACAAGCCAAGTAAAGATATTAACGATCGTCGCTACGGAAACCCAACCAAAATAAATCGAGAATGGAAGACGATCAAACCAACTAAATCGAATTGCACTAATACGTGTATACATGATAACTAAAGTCGTAAGAAGCGCAACTATAATAAGAACGGAAGCAAGTAACCATTCTTGTGCGAATGCGATAATCCACATTCCATTTAAGGTAAAATTGACAGCCGGCCAATAACGGACTTGTGCATAGGCACTCTCTTCATATCGACCAAGGAAAAAGATGCGCACGATCCAAATAAAGAGAAGGACATAAATAAGTCCCCAAATGGAAAATGCATATCCAGCAGGTTGGATTAAAGCTTGGTCTTGGTTGGCGACCATACCAACATGTGTTGCTGACCAATAGTTTAAAAAGATCATTAAGCCGAAAAAGATTAAGTATGTGATACCAAGGGTTGTTCGTTGTTTCATCATGGTGCCTCCTTTGGATAGCCGTATATATACATGTATACACGTAAAGATTCCGACATAAACGTCGGAAATAAATAATTATTCGTATCGCTTCCGTAAAAGAATAGAAATGCAATTCGTTACCGATTCTATCGCTACTTCATAGTACTTTTATATAAGTACTGTTTTTTTATCTTGTTGTTTTTAATTTTTATAGTATAATTAATATCATATAATAATTATTATAATTAAGACGTATATACTTATTGGCTAAATGGAACGATACGAATAGATGAATGGCTTTTAAGTAAGAAAAGAGGAAACGTTTGATGGAAAATGAGAAAGCAATCGAGTTAAAGCAGGTGACGTATTCCGTTGATAATGTGGATATAATAAAAGGCGTCACCGGTTCATTTGCGAAAGGAAGCATTACAACCATTGTCGGACCATCCGGCGCTGGGAAAAGTACATTGTTTCGGCTATGTAACGGAATGAAATCCGCTAATTCTGGTGAAATTTACATAGAAGGTAAGTCTATTTTTACCTTTGACCCAGTAATTCTACGTAAAAAAATTGGGATCGTTTTACAGAAAGCAACGATGGTAAGTGGGACGGTTAGAGATAACTTAGCGCTGCCGTTAAAGCTAGCTGGGAAAGAATTAAAAGAGAAAGAAGCGACTGAGTTAATACAACTAGTAGGGTTAGATCAAAACATCCTTGCTCGCAACAGCAATGATTTATCCGGTGGTCAAAAGCAAAAAGTGTCAATTGCTCGTACGCTCATTAATCGACCAGAAGTTTTGCTACTTGATGAAATCACTTCTTCACTTGATCGTGTATCACAGCAAGAAGTTGAAAAATTAATTCAAAAGATTAACAGCGTCTATGGGACAACGATTATTTGGATTACACATAATTTAGAGCAAGCAACACGCATCGGTAACGATACGTGGGTAATGATGGACGGTGAATTGGTTGAGATGGGGCCAAGCGATTTGCTGCACAAACCAAAAAACGATCGAGTGAAACGGTTTGTAAAAGGGGACATTCAATGAGTTTTCTCACATTGGCACTGACGTTGATCTTTGTATTAATCCCCTTAGCTTTGTCCCAAGTGCTTCGGTTAGGCCTCGGCAATGATATTTTCATTGCTACCGTTCGCTCGATCATCCAATTGCTTGCGGTTGGTTATGTGCTCCAGTTTGTATTTGACTCTGAGAGTTTGCTTTATGTTGGTTTAATGCTTTTACTCATGATTGGAGCAGCGACACAAAATGCGCGAAAAAAAGGAAAAACGTTCAAAGGTATTACTTGGAAGCTTATAGTAACCTTTGTGTGTGTTGAAATCGTAACGCAAGGAATTATACTTGGTTTTGGCATTACCCCTGCAACAGCTCAATATATTATTCCTATTAGTGGGATGGTGATTGGGAATTCAATGGTACTAGGTATTTTGTTCTTAAATCGTTTTACGTCAGAGGTTGAATCAAGGCACGATGAAACAGAACTACTATTAACGCTTGGTGGTACACCGAAACAAGCGATTCATAAGCAATTAATGACTTCGATTCAAGCGAGTACAATCCCGACAATTGAGAGTCAGAAAACCATTGGTTTGGTCCAGTTACCTGGGATGATGAGTGGACAAATTATTGCAGGTGCTGATCCACTACAGGCAGTTATGTTTCAGCTGTTGATTCTGTTTCTATTGTTAACTACGGCAATCGTAACAAGCGTCATGCTGGGGTTTCTCTCGTACCCAACGTTATTTAATGAGCGTATGCAAATAAATGAATGAACCACTATAAACAGAGCTCCAACCTGACAGGGTTAGAGCTCTGTTGTTTTGTTGATTTCTTCTGGAAAGGTAATAATCGTTTCGTTTGTACGCTTGTAGTACCAATGCAAGAAAGAGTGAGCCATCGTTAATGGCACGTCTTGAATGACGCTATGGCGGATAGGCTTTGCGCGATTAATTGTATGAAAGGATGCGAGTCTAAGTCGTTTTTGTACGAGACTTCGCTTCACTTGAGCTTCAATGATTCTTTCTCTTTTTGTAATAAATAAAGAAGTCGTTAAGCCACCTTTTTTTATTTGAATAAATTGTTTATTTAATGCGTATCTCGTATGCATAAAGTCGAGTATTCTAGTTATAAACGTAAAAACAAATAAGCCAATCGATACGATCCACCATCCATTCTCACTTTGTAAAATCGTTGGTTTGAAATAAAAGAGAAGAGCCGATGCAATAAGCCATGCCCAATAAGGTCGCAGAATACGAATTGCCAATGCTTTTTTAGGGAGCCGTTTCATAGTTGTTGTTAATTCATAAGTGGGTAGAAGTTTTGTTACCATATCATAAGCTTGATCAATTGGTAAAAAAGGATAGAGCGTACTGATCTCATTGGATTGATCATCGATATTAAGGGTACCTGCGCTTATAAGCTTCACTTCGCAAAGACCAAACATTCGTTTAATAAGAGATTGATTGACTTCAAATGCTTGCACCTTTTCTTTTGAGATTGAGAATGATGTTTCCGAGAGTATCCCTTTTTTAATGTAGATACGATCATCATCAGAGGAGATCACATAGTTTCCATAAGTCAGTACTGTTTTCAAAACACCGTAAATGACTGAAGCAATAATGATGAGAGCAATGAGACCTGCAAGCAGCCACCAAGATTCTAGCATGGTTGCTAAAAGTCCTTTTGTCTCCTCTTCGATATTAATCATATCGTTCATTTTAAAGAGGAGTGATCCAATTAATGGAATGAGCAATAAGAAGCTGAGTGAAGCAAAAGATGCTTTTAGTAAATCACGTCGTGTTGAGTGAAAGAAAATCGTTTCGTTATTTTCGATACGATTATTTTCTGCATTGGACTTTTCGGTTGTGTACTCTTCGCTTGTTTTATTTAGATCAAGGTTTGTTAGAAGTTTTTCAATTTGGTCGGCTTCCTTTTCTGATACAACTTGAAATGTAATAGCCGCATCTTCACCAGTCATTCCTGTTTCAAAATGGATGGAAGTCATATGGAATGGTTTATGTAAAAAGGATGTATGGCGATTAACGTTCTGGATTTTTGAAAACGGGATAATTCGTTCTGATTTTGTCAACATTCCTTTATAGAGATGAAAGGATCGATCATCTAATTCGTATTTATGAGTAAACCATTTTACAAAAATCGATACAAGCGATACAGCGATTAGAATAAAAAAGGCAATTCTAGCATAAGCAACAAAAGTTGAGTCAGAGCCAGCTCGAAATACAAATAAAAATAAGGCAATAAAAGCGACGTTTTTTCCAAGTTTAACGATTCCGAAAAGCATTTGTAGAGGATGATATCGTTTTGTCTTCATTGATCGTCCATTTCCTGCACTTTTGCATAATGAGCAATTTGGTTTCGTAAAACGATGGCATCTTCTTTCAGGAGCGCTTCGATTAAATGAGAACCGCCAGTTGTTTGAACAGAGATGGAGCTAAGCCCGTATCTCCGTAAAATAGGACCTTGCTGTGTTTCTACAGCTTGAATTTTTGCCATTGGTACAAGTAGATGTTCTTCAAACCAAATTCCTGATTTGAGTTGCAAGAATTCATGATCTGCTTCGTAACGCCAACTTTTGTAAAGAATATACGGTTTGAACAACGACCAAATAGCACCGATGACAGAGGCTACTGTGATGAAGAGAAGGAGCCACCAAATCCAATCTGCCCACATAAAGCGAAAATCGAGGTAAAATAATACGCCTAATAGCGCAAATCCAAGGGCATTCACAAGCGCGTCACGGATCAACCATACTTTAATTATGTCTTTTGCTAATATTCGCTTTGGTTCATTGATTTTCATATTCAACGTTCTCTCTGCCCTCCTATAATCCAATTAATGGAGCTTATAACTGTTCTATTTTCTCGCATCTGTAGGTAAAAGGGAATAATTAGTTTCTAATTATTGAAAATTAAAAGGTATCTTAAAACCAAACAAGAAGTAAACAATAAGTGATGAAGGTGGGTGAGAAAGATCTTTACTGGTAAAGGGTTCAACGAAAAATTGCCGATCTTGCAACAAATTCCTGAATATAAATCAGCAGCAATTCTATTTCACCCATTTTTAAAAATGCCTAATGGTTGGGAAGTTCCAACTGAAGATAAACAAATAAATCGAATGTTTCCAACGGATGATGAAATATTGATGTATGGAAAAGAGCTGTCTTGGAGAGTGATGATGGAGATAAGTGAGCTTTCCTCGCCGTATGAGATTGAGGTAGCTTTACAAACGTATATTGGAGCACTTGGAAAGAAGAACATGAATCAAGACGTGGCGAATCGACTTGATAACAAAATGGTTGATGGCCTATATATGCCAAATGAAGATGAACCAACAATCTTTCTATGGGAAAAGATGTTAAAAGTTTTGCGGTTAACAGGCGCAAAGTCAATTACATGTAAAGATCTAATTGAAACAGGCGACACGTTTCTTGCTAAAACGGTAAAGGCAACAGATATAAGCAGTTTTCCATTCGGATCAATTGAACGACATCTTTACGATGATCAGAAGCAATTTTATTTTTATAGTTTAGTTGATTCGTTTTTTACGATAATGTTCTCGAAGGAAAAAGAGATAAAACCAATAGTATCGGCTGCGAATATGGAAGGAATCATTTGTACAGAGGAGACGACTGCGCTCTGGCAGTTTGAGCATAAAACAGAAATGTTTCTTTGGATGAATGAAGAGAAAAGACCCGATGAATCGATTCCGAGATCTTCATCAATAAAACAAGATGGAGAGTTCGAATAATATTACGCTAGATTTAGAAACGATACACACTGATATAAGTGCGCAGTCAGAGGTTGGCGATATTCAAGTCATGTTTATGGAGTTGCCTGACGAGCTTAAGTATACAGTGGAAACAGAAGTGGGAAGGCGTCAATACGATGTTCTGAAGAACATCCCTCAATCTGAACAGGCTCCTACATTATCGTTAAAGACGGAAGTGGGTTCCATCTCTGTTATAACAAAGTGAGAAAAGATACATACAGTTAAAAGAGAAATGCTATATTCATAGCATTTCTCTTTTTGGAATTCTATTTCTCTAAATTTTGTTTGTGCTTATTTCTTGATAAGATGTTGTTCTCAATCTTTTCATATGTGTGCAAAAGTTGATTAACAAAGGGAGAGCGCGGAACCCATATATACATAAGAATAGCAAATGAGGTCGCAATTAGTGCGCCAACCAAAACATCTAATGGATAATGCACGCCGACGATGATACGTGCTAGTCCAACGAGAGCGGCGAAGATTAACCAACCGATTTGTCTTTTATTAAACAACCAGAAGACAACACAAAAAGAGAAGAATAATATCGTGTGATCGCTTGGAAAGGAATTATCAATTTCCTTATGAATAAGCTGATTTACATTTTCTAACTCATGAAATGGCTGATAGTTATGATGGAGCAACCCGACTAAATTACCTGTAATCCACGCCAATATAAAAGCAAATCCACCTGCTAAAACCATATAGCGGTGTTTCTCAGTTTGTTTCCCAAAAAAGAAAAAAAGAACAAGCAAAGCTAATAAAATAACCGTATATTCGGCGATAAAAACAAACGGTGTGTTAATAAAGGGGTAGTCAAACCCAAAATCATTGATTTGGTGAAATAAATGTACGTTTCCTTCTCTGAACATATCAATTTTCCTTTGTCATGCTGTAAGTATGTGTAATGATTTTTTATTGTATCATATTCATTTGCCTTAAGAAGAAGTGATTTATAGTAATAAAATACAATGAGAGTAGCCATTTTGCGTTGATTTTTGACTTTATTCCATTTGCCTTTTTTATCTTCTACTTTAGCTTAATTACCGCAATTAAGAAGAAGTCGATTGCAAAGAAAATGAGTAGACTAAGAGGATAATAAATAATGAGAAAAAGGAGCGAGATAAATGGAAGACAATCATTGTCGGTGTAATTCAAACCGTGAATTAGATGAAAAAATAGTAGAGGAAAGGCTAGAACTAGATGTTGATATAGTTAGCCAAGGGGATTGGCAGAAAGCACAACTAGCTTTCAGAGAAAAAGAAAAAGCGCTCACGCGCGCTAGGGATCAATTAAATGCAGAACGACGTCGTTTGCCGATGTTGGAAGTAGAAAAAGACTACTATTTTGATGGAGATAGCGGTACGCAAACGTTAAAAGATCTATTTGCCGGTTATCGCCAGCTTATTATCTATCATTTTATGTTTGATCCAGGATGGGAAGAAGGTTGTGATGGCTGCTCTATGATGGTTGATAATATGGGTGACCCGGCCCATCTTAATGCCAGAGATACACGACTCGCCCTTGTATCTAGAGCCCCGTTAAAGAAGATCAAATCTTTTAAAGAACGAATGGGTTGGAGAGTTCCTTGGTATTCATCCTATTCAAGCGAGTTTAACAAAGATTTTGGTGCAACTATTGCGGGGCAAGGTGAGGTACATGGCTATAGTGTATTTCTAAAAAATGAAAATCGAATTTATCGTACGTATTCAACTTGGAACAGGGGAGTTGAATACCTTGGTTCAAACTGGAGTTACCTTGATCTCACCTCTCTTGGCCGTCAAGAAGATTGGGAAGATTCGCCTGCATGGGTGAAACAAACAAAACGGTATATGTGGTGGCGTCATCGTGACCAGTATGGTAATAAATAACGAAAAGAGTTACATTCGGTAGTTTTGTCTTTAAGAGATACAATTGCTCTCCAAAAGGGTTTTCTTACTAGTTTAAAAAAACAAAATCATTTTTAGGATAAACAATGTGTGTGTGTAATAAAGGAAATTGGTGCTTGTTACTAGAAATCAGTTATATGGAAGAATAAAGAAAAAGCAAGTGAACATTCAGTTCACTTGCTTCTTTTGATTAAGCGCTTTTTGATTCATCTTTACTTACCGAGTTATGCTCATTTAATGGTCGTTTTGACCAGTATGTGGCCATTATAGGACCTGTGATATTATGCCAGGCAGCGCCGATGACACTTGGGATAGCGGCAATTGGACTTAAATGAGCGGTTGCGAGTGTGACACCAAGTCCCGTATTTTGCATACCTATTTCAATGGAAACAGCGCGTCGTTGGCTTGGAGTTAAGCGGAATGCAGCTGCAGCGATATAACCAAGTACTAGTCCAGCGCCGTTATGAAGCATAACAGCAACAAAAACGATTAAGCCTGATGCAGCTAGAGCTTCCGTGTTTGCGCCAACAACAGCAGTGATGATCGCTAATATAGCAAGGACAGAAACAAGAGGCATAACGGTTGCTGTTTTATTTGCAAAGGTTGGCAAAAAGTGACGGATAAACAAACCGAGTATGACAGGAACAAGAATGACCTGAAGAATCATTGTTACCATCGCCATGAAATTGACTGGCATCCATTGACCGGCCAGTGCATAAAGAATTGCCGGAGTCGCAATCGGAGCGACAAGTGTTGACATTGAAGTCATTGTAATGGACAACGGCAAATCTCCTTTTGCTAAGTAAACCATCACGTTTGAAGCTGTACCACCTGGGACAGAGCCAAGCAAAACGAGTCCTGCCGCAAGTTCTCCTGGTAATTGCAGCAAATAGGCGATCGCAAGTGCTATAAGCGGCATGATAGTAAACTGAGCGACAAGTCCTAACACAATAGGCAGAGGATGTTTTGCAACTAAAGTAAAATCAGTTGGTTTTAATGTCATTCCCATGCCAAACATAACGATACCGAGCAAGATCGGTACAAAGCTATTAATTGGAATAAATGGATCAGGCATGAAAAAGGCAATAACTGCTGCCGCAATGACGAAGACGGCAAAATATTTTCCTGCAAAAGCACTGATTGATGCTAGCTGATTCATGCTTGTTTGCTCTCTTCAACTTGGACAAGTTTATTTGGGTTTAAAAGATTTGTTGGATCAAGCACCTGTTTTATTTTTTGCATGATTACGAGTGCTTCTCCATGTTCTTGTTGTTGATACTTGCGCTTACCTGCACCAACACCATGTTCACCGGTACATGTTCCACCTACCGCTAGCGCATGGGATACAATGGCTTCATTAATGGAAGTAACTGCTTTAATATCTGCTTGGTTCGTTGGATCAAACATGAGGATTGCATGATAATTCCCATCACCAACATGCCCGGCAATTCCACCTTCTATTCCGGAAGCATCCACAGTCTTTCGGGCATGAGAGATTGCGTGCGCTAATTCGGAAATGGGCACACATACGTCGGTTACCATCATCTTCTTACCAGGATTGCTATGGATAAACGCATAGGCAAGATTGTGGCGTGCGTCCCAGAGTTTATTACGAGCTGCGGTATCGTGTTCGAAATCGATTTGATGACAACCATAGTCGTGAACAATCTCTTCTGTGAAAGCAACATCTTGTTTTAACCCGGCTTCATTCCCGTGAAATTCGAGAAACAATGTTGGTTTAATTGGATAATTTGTCTCACTAAACTCGTTCACTTTTTGCATGGACGCTTCGTCAACAAGTTCTACTCTGGCGATTGGTATACCTGCTTGTAGTATGGAAACAACGGCAGAAACAGCTGCATCGCCATCTGCAAAAACGGCACGACCAGCAACGATATGTTCAGGTATACCATAGACTCTTAGTGTTAACTCTGTAAAACAACCGAGTGTTCCTTCAGAGCCAACAAATAATCCGTTCAAATGATAGCCAGAAGATGATTTGGCAGCGTTATTTCCAGTGTTAATAATAGAACCATCAGCAAGTACAACCTCGATATTACGTACTTGATCGCGCATTGTGCCATAACGGACAGATGTTGTACCACTCGCATTCGTGGCAGCCATGCCACCGAGAGTCGCGTCTGCGCCAGGGTCTACAGGGAAGAACAGACCGTATTTTTTAAGTTCTTTATTTAACTGTGTTCGCGTTACGCCAGGTTGCACTTTCACAAGGAAATCTTTTTCTTTTATCTCGATAATGTTATTCATTTCTGAAAAATCAACGGATATGCCATTTTCTCTCGGGATGACTAAACCTTCGAGGCTTGAGCCAAGTCCAAATGGGTAAACAGGACGATTAAACTGCTGAGCAACTTTCATCAAGTTATGTACATCTTGTGCGTGATATGGATAAACAACAACTTCTGGGATAACAGCTTGATGATAGGACTCGTCCTTGCTATGTTGTTCACGAATCGTTTCGTTAATCGTTACTTGTTGAAAGCTTAAAGCTTCTCGTAGTTCGTCGATTAATGTGGACATCTGTCTACTCCTCCAGTACAAAATGTGATAAAACGTATTATACAGGAAATACAATTAATTCGAAATCTTTTTTCTGGAAGATTATCTAACGATATTGATCTCAACTCGATTTAACTCGTTCTAACGATTTGTTACATAAGATTAAATTGCGGTCCTGTTACTAACATGGTTAAATGGTGGGAGATTACGCAAAAGAGGCGGCGAGAACGATGACTTCTAGAGGAACCGGAATTTTACGTGAACAAAATGAAAAAAGGGTTCTTTCGCTATTGAGAAAAAGAAAAGAAATGACACGAAAAGAACTAATGGAATCACTTAAAATAAGCAAAAACACCATTTCTATTATTGTTAATCAGTATATAAAGCAAGGTGTTATCCAAGAAATTGGTAGAAAACAACCAAATAAGACCGGTAGACCTACAATCTTATTAAAATTGAATCCAGCTTTTTTTGAAACCATTAGTATGGTCATTCACTCCGATTCGATTGAATGGAGTGTTTATAATTATTTTCTTGAACCATTGCATACTGATACCATATATTTGGATACAACTGATGTGCAAACATGTGTGAACAAAGTATTAGATATTATTGAAGAAGAACAACAGAATCGAAGCCATGTGATTGGTGTAGGAATTGCAGTGCCGGGTATCGTGGATACGAATAACGGATCTATAATTAGCTCAGTAACACTTAATTGGAAGAATGTCCCCCTGGGATCTTATTTAAAACAATCGATTGCTTTGCCTTTTTATATACAGAATAATGTTAAGGCGGCAGCGCTTTGCGCAATCGAAGAACAAGCCGACCATGCACAATCAAACTTTTTTTACATTCGCATGGGTGAAGGAATTGGTGCTGCTCTCGTCATGGATAGCCAGATCTGGGATGGCGAGACATCAACAGCTGGAGAGATTGGACATCTTAGCGTCAATCCTGATGGTCCTGAATGTAAATGTGGCCAAAAGGGTTGCCTCGAACGCTTAATTGGACAGAAGACATTTCTTGAATGGACAAAGAAAAATGGAACGGTTTATGAAATGCAACTGGAATTAGCGAAATACGGAGAGTATTTATCCATTCCTATCATGAATATGATTCTTCTCGTGAATCCAAGTCATATTATTGTTGATAGTCCTTATAATGATTATGATTCATTTACCGAATCCGTCACAAAAGTGTTGGAGGATCGAAGTAAACGTTCCCTTGGATTAGGTCAGAATGATATTATCTTTAATGAAGAGCCATATAGTGAGCTCGAAGGTGCGGCTCTCGCTATGATTTTGTCTTACGAAGCATAAGACGATCGTGAAAACCTGCCATAAGTTAAGTGGTAGGTTTTTATATTGAGTTAATTTTGATTTGAATCTTATGAATCTATTGGAGTTTAGCTGAATTAGTGATTGATTATATTTGGAAAAAAAGATTTGGTTAATTAGAAAAGAATCGTTTTGTAAGTCTAATGAATCGGATAGAAAGACTCATTAATTTTCTATATTTTCCTTTACTATTTGTATGCATAGTCGATATATATAATTGTGTGCAAACAATTCTAAAAGGGGGAATGAAAATCAATGAAGTATTGCGGTAACTGTGGAAAACAGTTTGATTCAGATCAAATGTTTTGTGGAGAGTGTGGTTATTCTGAAAAGCAAGCACAAGTTGATGGAACGGCAAGGGTGCAAAAAGAGACTCAACCACCACAAGCAACAGAAAAAAGGAAACGAACCAAAAAAGAGAAAATAGTGATCGGAATCGGTGTTGGAGCAGTTGTTTTACTCGCAGGAAGTTATTATGCGGGAAGTACATATGCATCGGCAGAAAAAACAATTGATCGATTTGTTAAGGCCGTTGAATCTGAAAATGTTTCTAACATAGAAAACATTCTTACCCACTGGAGTGGAGAAAATGTAGAAACATTTGAAGCAGAAGCGGTTATTAAATTATTTAATAGTGACCCGTCTAAATTACAAATGACGGCCTCCTCATTAAAATCGGGTGGTCAACATGAAAGCTTTTCCGTCATGCAGGAAGGTAAATTCCTCGGTGTGTTTGACCAACATAAAATTAAATTTATTGAGCAATATGTTGACATACATATTCCATATGATGGAATGACTTTTTCCATTTATGATGAAGAGTTAGAGGGAGAGTATGAAGTAGGAGAGTACATGACGATTGGGCCTATCGCTCCAGGTGCATATGAATTTTCAGCATCTTTGAATAATGAATATACAGATTACACTCATAAAGAGAACGTTCATTTAGAAAGTCAAAGTGCCTATTATGAAACAATTTATTTTGATATGGACATTGATTATGTGACGTTCAGCATGTATGAGAACTTATCGAACGTAGCAATCATGCTAAATGAAAATGAAATTCCAATTGAAGATGGCTTGCTTACAGTCGGTCCATTGTTTATTGATGGAAGCACCTCATATCAAACGGTTTTTAATTTTCCATGGGGCACATCCACCTCAGAGGAAATCCCAATTGAATCAACGTATGAAACGCTCATTGTAGAAGCAGACGTTGATGCAATTAAAGAAGAGCTGGCTGAAGTCATTACTGCATTTGGAGAATCTTATTACGATGCTTATAGTAAAAGTGACTCCGCATTACTCAAGTCAACAAGTAGTGAGTTATTAATCGATACAATAGAAAATTCCTATCATTCGAATTATGGGTATTATTACGCTGCTCAATTTGATGCAACGAATATTTGGTTTGATGAACACACAATTGCTATGAATGATGAAAGTGATATGTCGATCGTGTTACCGGTTGAATTTGAGATTCAATTAAATCAGTCTGCTGATGGGCCAGAAGACGGCTTTTATGAGGAGTACGAGTTTTGTGATATGGAATTGGTCTACGAGGACGAACAAGGGTGGACCATATATGATTGTGAGTTAAGTACATATAGCTGGTTTGCGACTGAAGGTTTTGATACATATGAGGGCTCACAAACCGTTTACGCTTCGACGGGAACTGATAACAGTAGTGAAGAAGGTGAAGGCGAGTCTACATTCATTCGTGATGAAGAATTAGAGGAGTTTATTTATGAATATAATGAAACAGCCGTTGAAGCAATTAATACAGCAGATTTTGCGGTAATTTCTCCATTCATGACAGAAGATGGTCCGATTAAATTGATGCAACAAGAATATTATCAATCACTTTCAGATCGAGGTATTACGCAAACTCATATTGATACACAACTGCAAGAAGTAGAAGAAGTTTCTAGTGATGAATGGATTGTGACGACAAATGAAATCTTTGAGATCCATTATGAAGATGGGGACAGTAGCGAAAAGGAGTTTATTACGAAAAGTACGGTAAAGCTCATTGATAATGAATTGCGTGTTCATGAATTAAATTCAACTGACGAAGTCATTTAAAGGAGAACTGAATATGAAATGTCCTAATTGTGAGAAGGAATTAGTAGCTTCAATGAAATTTTGTACAGCTTGTGGAACAAAGACGGGCGAAGAAGAAGATCGTGTGGAGCAAATAGCTGCCGCACATGAAGTGCGATCAGCCACACAGGGAACACCAAGTGAAAACAAAGGAAGTGCTTTTACAGAACAAGCAGCAACGTTTAGCAAAGGTTTTGGCTTATCGGTTGTTAATATTCTTAAAAATCCACATCACCATGTAAGTAATGCTACATCAAGTGGATTTGGTTATGGAATTGCAGCATTGATTTTATTTTCGCTTATTATACCAATTGCTATCTATAATTTTATATCATCGATATCGTTTTTAAATATTGTCTTAATGGAACTTGAAACAACAATAAATTTTGGAGATATTGTCCCAAGAATGGTTATTCAGTTCCTCATTATTCAATTATTCATCCTGGGTGTCATTTTCCTCGTGTTAAAAATAGGACGTGTTCAAGTTCATTTTAAAGAGGTTGTTGCTCGCTACGGTGGATTTATGATTATTCCAGTTGCGTTTGCACTTATTCTTTTACTTGCCGCGTTATTAAACATCACTGTACTATTTTGGTGGATGATCATTATTCTATCGATTTCAACGACGGTGGCTCTATTTGCGACCATTTATAGTTATTCTTCTTCAAGAAAACAAGAGGGATTAGATCTGTTTTATCTACCCATACTTGCTCAATTCATTTTAGCAGTATTGATGTATTTTTATTTTGATAGCCAACTTACATCGGCTTTTAATGAGATATACGAATTTATCGATATGTTTGGTGGAAGTGGCTGGTAAAAAGCTCGTGAAATCACTACTAGTATATGCTGGTAGTGATTTTTGCTCATTTATTGTTAAACAGGTAAATGAGTAGATTCTAATAAGTAAAAATGATGGTAGAATATTCAATAGGATGAAGAGAGGGAGATGTGGGGATGCATAAAGAATTAACATCGGATTGTGGGAATTGCTTTGGTTTATGCTGTGTGGCATTGCCTTATGCCAAATCAGCTGATTTCCCACTTAACAAAAACGCTGGTGAGCCGTGCCGCCATCTATGCTCTGATTCTCGTTGTTCTATCCATAGTGAGTTAAGAGGGAACGGGTTTCGAGGTTGTATTGCTTATGAATGTTTTGGTGCGGGTCAACATGTATCTCAAGTACTCTACGAAGCAAAGGATTGGCGTACTGACCCTTATATTGCTTCTGAAATGTTCTTAGTATTCCCTCTAGTACAACAGCTTCATGAGATGCTTGCCTATTTGAAACAATCGATACATGTAAACGAAAGAAAATCACTCGCAAGCGAGTTAAAAAAGATGTACAACGAGACAATCGCATTAACCGAGCTAACTCCCGAGAATATTCTTAAAATCGATTTGACTTCTCATCGTGCAAAAGTAAATGTGTTACTAGTAGAAACAAGCAGCACATACCGTGATGGATATGAAACAAAGAAGAATCAGAAGAAACAAGTTGATTATAGTGGAGCGAATTTAAGAGGGAGAGATTTAAAAGGGAAGGATTTCCGAGGTGCATTATTCATCGCAGCAGATTTGAAGATGAGCGATTTACGTCGCGTTGATTGCATTGGCGCTGATTTTAGAGATGCGGATTTAAGTGGTGCAAATTTAAAAGAAGCTTTATTCTTAACACAATCACAGCTTAATTCTGCAAAAGGTGACCTATCTACTAGCATTCCCCCAGATTTTACGATCCCAAAACATTGGTTAATAAGCTAGTTCGTTTCATTTATAGAATAGAAGGGTGTGCAATAATGACAGAATTGACCGCTTTGGTGCTAAGACCTCTTCTTTTAGAGGATTATCCAGTCGTTTTGAAATGGAGTAAAGATGAGTTGTTTTGTAGAGCAAATGGATGGGAATTAGGACGTGATGCTGATGAAGTCTATCGCTGGTGGGATCTGTGTGTTCATTTACAATCAAGTACAATTTACCGAAAAGGCATTGAGTTAGATGGTAAATTGATTGGTTACGTCGATTTAGCGAATAGTTATAAAGGTGTTGGGGAGCTAGGTATTGCTATTGGTGAGACTGATTTATGGGGGAAGGGCATTGGTCAACGAGCGGCACGAATGATGATTGACTATATGGCAATGGGGTTTGGTATAACAACGTTTAAAGCAGAAACCAATGAAGCTAATGAACGTTCAAGGAGAATGTTGGAACGAATCGGTTTTAAAGAGAGTAGTCGAAATGGTATGGAAGAATACTGTGGGAAGAGTGGCATTTTGATTCAATATACGTTTTCGCTTTAAGGCGAATTCAAACATGTAGACGATGAAGGGGGGAGGCATAATGAATTTAGACAAACCAATCGCAAGTGGAAATACAGCACATGTTTACCGCTCTGGTAACGAGGCAATCAAATTGTTTAACGCTAATTTACCAGATACGGAAGCAATGAAAGAAGCGGCAAAACACAGGGTCGCTTATGTGCAAGGGCTACCAGTCCCAAAAATATATGATGTGACGAAAGTGAATGGGAAACAAGCGATTGTCATGGAATATATTGAAGGTAAGACATTAGGACAATTAGTTTGTGAAGATCAATCTCAAATGGGACGTTACATGGCGCTTTCAGTTAGTCTTCAACAACAGGTTCATAAAGTGGTTCCAAGTCAGATTGAATCAATGAAGGAAAAACTGAAGCGACAGATCCAAGCAGCGTCACCTCTCAGTATGAAACAAAAAGCCACGTTAATAACGAAGCTAGAATCATTTACGTATAACGAAAGTCTATGTCATGGCGATTTTCATTTATTTAATCTAATTGTTGGCAAAAAGGATCAAACCACAATTATTGATTGGGTTGATGCGAGTCTTGGTGATCCACGTGCTGATGTCTACCGTACATACTTGCTCTACTCTCAACATCTCTCCCATGAATTAGCGGAGCTGTATATGCGAACCTATTGTGAAACGAGCCAGTATTTAAAAGAAGATATTTTTGAATGGGCGCCCGTGGTTGCTGCGGCACGATTAGCGGAGTCTGTACCAGAGGAAAATGTTGAACGGTTAGTAAAAATTGTTTGTGACTCGATTTGAATGAAAGGGGAGCGTAGGAGATAAAGCACCGCAAATGTCTAAGCTGTATAGCTTGTTGTGTTGGAATTCTTTTAATAGTCACTGGCTGTAATGTTGTTTTTGAAGAGGAAGAAAGATTGATGAAAGAAGTAAAAACAACTGATATAAAAAAAGATGAGATTGGGGGAATTACATTAGGAGCGAATATGCTCGAAATAGAAGAAAGTGATGGATTTGAAGCCTATCCAGATAATAACTACTATGAGAAACAACGGGGATATGATCAATTTTTGAATGACAGATTCATGTTGGAAGTTGATCGAGTGACAAACAAAATCATAGGGGTTAGAACACTTGAAGATAAAGATGTTGTTGCGACAAAAAAGGGAATCAAAGAAGGTTCTCTAATTGAGGAGGTCACCGCTTCTTATGGAGACGATTACTATATTTTTCATAATCATGAACAAGGATTCTTTCTATCATTGGCTATGTTGACCACGAAGATAATGTCGCACTTTCATTTTTTTCCATGATGGACATGTAACAACAATGAATTTAGATTACTCTTATGAACGACTCATTTGGTATATAAACTAAATAAGGTATGTATCATTGGTTTCTTTTTCCATACTATCACGATCAACAATCTAAATCCAAGAAATTTTAATGTGGAAATTGAAGCGGATGAGAACGGAGATTTTGAATTCGAGTTTAATGAAAGTAGAGATACAATCCAAAGTGAGTCAATCCTTTACTCTATTGTAGATGAAGAAGGTCATTTAGCTACACTTGAGAAACCAATTCAATAAATAAGCGCGGCGAAAGAGCTCGCTGCAATTATAACTGGTGGATTAGATGGGCACCGTTGTTTCTCGGATTGTTTACGGCTTTGCTTACTTCGTGAGCTGTCATATGTGTACGATTATATGGTAGTAACATGCTCTTTATCTGTGCGGGGTCATCAATACTTGGATCAAGCCAAGCTTGGCGGTTACCCTCATCTAGAATAACGGGCATCCGGTCATGAAGGGAGCTCATAAAATCATTTGGTGATGTTGTGATAATTGTACAGGAAGAAATAGTGTTGTTCGTGGCAGGATCAATCCAACGATCCCATAAACCAGCAAATGTTAGCAGTTTCGAATTGGTTAAGTGAATGATGAACGGGTGTTTACTGTCATCTTCCCGTTTCCATTCATAAAAACTATTGGCTGGGATTAAGCAGCGCTTCCGTTTAAGTAAATTTTTAAAAGCTGGTTTCTCATCTATGGTCTCAGCCCGGGCATTAATCATTTTGGAACCGATTTTTTTCTCTTTTGCCCAAAAGGGAATAAGTCCCCAATGCAAAAAGCCTGCCTTCGTTTCTTCGTTGTTTGCTACAAACGCAAGCACTTGTTGAGTTGGAGCGATATTATAGCTTGGTTCATAATCAGGAATTGGGAGGCCGAACTCATCCTGTAACTCTTGTGGTGAAGAATATAATGTAAACCTGCCGCACATGGAAAATCACCTCTTATCATAGATGATTAAAGTATGCCCAGTTGAGGAGTGGCGTAGCCAGCAAAAAGATTTTATGATTTAGACGAAAAAAGCCGCAAAAGAGTTCAGCTCTCTTGTGGCTTTTTTGCGTTTTTATTCAACAGCGGCATGTGCGTTTAAAAGCCCATTACCAAAACGATACGTATCTCCAAGGTCAGTTGCAGTTTCGTTTAAATGAGCACGAATTTGTTCATTTGACCAAAGTGGATTCTTTTCTTTCACCAATGCTGCGGATCCAGCAACATGAGGGGTGGCCATTGATGTTCCACTTAAGCTGTCGTATGAGCTGCCAGTATAGGTACTATCGATGCCAACACCTGGAGCTACAATGTCTAAGCCTTCGCCATATTGAGAAAAGTTAGCTAGGCTGTCTGACTGGTCGGTGGCGCCAACGGCCATAGCGTTATCATAGCGAGCCGGATAACCAATAGAACTTGCACCCGAGTTCCCAGAAGCGGCTACAACGAGGACGCCATTTGCGGTTGCTTCATCCACTGCTTGCTCGAGTGTCGCGCTAGGTGCAGAGCTACCTAGGCTTAAGTTTGCAATGTCCATCCCATTTTCTCCTGCCCATTCAAGCCCTTGAGCAATTGAGCTGACCGAGCCTGAACCATTTGCACCAAGAACTTTGACTGCATAAAGATCTGCATTTGGTGCGACTCCAATTACGCCTTCGTCGTTATCAAGGGCAGCGATTGTACCGGCGACATGGGTTCCGTGTCCATTTCCATCCTGATAATCCGGCTCTCCTTGAACAAAGCTAACACCGCCTTGAACGTTTAAGTCGGGGTGATCTTCTATTCCAGTATCCAGCACCGCGACGTTTACGCCCTCACCAGTAAATCCAGCGATTTGTGCTTCAGGAGCACTAATTTGACTAATGCCCCATGGAATGGTTTGGGCCATTGTTGTTACTTCGATGTCTTCTTCAATATATGATATCGATGGGTCTTCTAGTAATGCTGCATACTCCTCATCACTCATTTCAGCAGAGACGACCGGTATGTCTTTAAATTCGTAGGTAATGTCAATATCTTCTTCAGATAAAGCCCCTATCTCAGAATCAACGATATTCGTGAATGTTTCGACTTCTTCCTGAGCGTCAAAACCAATAAGATAAGTCTTTTTTGTTTCCTCGGCAGTTGATATGGATGATGAACTGATGACAAAGCCCATAACAAGAACTGTTCCTGCGATTAGTTTAACTGGTTTTCGATTCATCTTTACCCCTCCTCGGATTATAACAAGCACTTGCTTGTATCAAACGATAACATGTTCTTATCCACTTGCTTATTGGGAAACTTTAGTCTCTCTGTAATGTAATAAAGGTAAAAAGTTTGTTGAAGGTATGCGGAATGAACTAGAAATAACGGAAAATGTGTCCCTTTTTATTGGGAAAATAAAAGGGTTTGAACTGGTATTACATTGGTTAATTTGGATGAAAGCATACTTCACACCCTAATCAATTCATAATTATTGGTTTATAAGAAAATATTGGGTAATGTGTGATCAATAAAAACTATAGTTGCAATCTTACTTAGGACTACGTTTTGGATAAAATCTGTTGAGATTCGGCATTGTAAGGAAGAGGAGGTGGATACAGTGGGAAGAGATCGTCAAGAAAAGAAACTGCGTGAAAGTGGGCGTGTGGAATCAGATCGTGATGTTGGTCTGCGCTATAAAGGTGCGACAAAGATGTCTAGTCCAGAAGAAGCAAGAAAACTAAATGATGGTCACAAGTAAGATCAAATAAAAAGCGGTAACCTGTACAGGTTACCGCTTTTTTGATGGAAATGACATTCGGAGTGCTATAATTAATGAAAAATAAAAAGGAAGGTAGTTGAGAAATAATGGCGACAATGGATGAGTTTCATTCTATAGACATGAGAGTTGGTACGGTCATAGCGTCAGAGTATTTTGAGGAGGCTAGGAAGCCAGCGATGAAGTTAGAAATTGATTTTGGTGAACTTGGTGTTAAGAAGTCTTCTGCACAAATTACGAAACGATATTCCTCAGAAATCTTAGTCGGAAGGCAGGTCATTGCGGTTGTTAATTTCCCTCCTATGCGTATTGCGGGGTATAAGTCCGAAGTGCTTGTTTTAGGTGGAGTGCCAGAAACGGATGATGTTGTCCTTTTGCAACCAGAAACGAATGTACCGAATGGCACGAGAGTTCAATAAGGGCAAAGAGACAACACGACGGTAGACAAGAGGAGCGTGTTGTTTCTTTAAGTGAAAGTTCGTTTTTAGACGATGATATGTATGATTGACTTGTTCTTTGACCTCAGTTTATCCCCATAGTATCTTTCTCCGTTATCGTTTCAACATTCGTTATTCCTCAGTTATTCATTCTTATTATACGTGCGGTATGATTTAGACAAATAAACAGTTATTTTATGAGTAAACGAAAAAAATTTTACTGTAATTGGGATTGCTTATCGATACATACAGGCAAAAGCTTTTAAAATGCTGGTATACGAGTAAATAGACTTATTTATTGAAAAAATGTGAATGCGTTATCATTTTTAAATCGTATTTAATCATTACTTGTATGGTATAAAATGTAAGTTTTAAAACGAATGAAGGTGGCTAATAAATAGTATCATCAAATGAAATTTGAAAGGAGACAGACCCTTGGGGCTATTTTCAATTATTACCTTTGTCATTATTATTGTAGCGATTTGGTTATTTGCTTATAAACGAAGTCGCGGAGTAAATCTTTCAAGCTCTGAAGGGCTTTTTTTAGGTGGAAGGAGTTTAACAGGTATTACGATTGCCGGGTCCGTCATCATGACCAATTTATCAACCGAACAAATTGTTGGTCAAAATGGACAGAGTTATGTAGCCGGAATGGAGGTAATGGCCTGGGAGGTTACCTCAGCAATTGCGATCGTGGCGTTGGCACTCATCTTTCTTCCGAAGTATTTAAAATATGGTGTAGATACAGTAACCGATTATATCGAACAGAGGTTTGATAAAACAACAAAACGGATTGCTTCGATCTTATTTATTTTTACTTATGTTGTTTCATTTTTACCAGTCGTTTTGTATTCTGGTTCACTTGTTTTTAATCAAATCTTTGCTATTGATGAGCTGTTAAATGTTGAGCCGCTTGTCGCTATTTCACTTATATCAGGTATTATCGGAGTGATGGGTCTCTTCTATTTATTGCTTGGTGGTTTACGGTTAAGTGCGTTTAGCGATACGGTTTATGGAATAGGCCTACTTATCGCAGGTTTATTCATTCCAATTTTTGGACTTATTGTTCTTGGAGAAGGGAGTTTTCTAGGAGGGTTTGAATCGATTCACCAAAAAACGCCAGAAATGCTTAACTCAATAGGTGCGGTTGATTCTCCAATGGTACCTTGGCCAACGTTGTTTCTAGGTCTGTTGTTTAATAATTTATTTTTCTGGTGTACGAATCAATTGATTGTGCAAAAAGTATTGGCAGGAAGAGATTTAAAGGAAGGGCAAAAAGGTGCTCTTTACGTTGGTTTCTTTAAGATTCTAGGCGCACTATTTTTAGTGTTTCCGGGCATTATAGCGTTTAATATGCTTGGTGACTCTATTGAACCAGCTGATAATGCTTATCCTATGCTTGTCACAGCAGTTTTACCAGAGTGGGCGTTTGGTATTTTTGCGGCTGTCGTATTTGGTGCGATTTTGAGTTCTTTTGTTGGTGCATTAAATGCAACAACAACGTTACTTACATTAGATTTTTATAAGCCAATGAAGAAAAACACATCAGATAAGCAAGTAGCGAGAATGGGGAAAGTGTTTACTATTATTGTTGGGCTTTTGGCAACGGTCATTGCGCCATTAATTTCGTTTGCACCTGCAGGACTGTTCCACGTTGTGCAACAATTTAATGGTGTATACAGCATGCCTCTCCTAGCAATCATTATTTTAGGGTTTTACTCAAAATACGCGACTCCATTCGCGGCGAAAATCACTTTTGGTTTTCATATTGTCGTGTATAGCATTTCCCAACTTTTCTTTGACGTACACTATCTTTACGTATTTAGTGTTATGTTCTTTGTTAATTTGTTTCTTTTGTGGGGGATTAGCCGACTTCAAAAGAACACAGAGCCATTTCAATTTCCAGAAGGGAATCATAAAGTTGACTTAACGCCATGGAAACATAGGAAATGGGTGAGTGTGTTAATTATTGTGATTGTGCTTGCTTCATATTGGTTTTTCTCTCCGCTTGGTATTGCAGAGTGAAAAAAGAGTGGCCTTTAGGCCACTCTTTTTAGGTTAGTCGAGTCGGACTGACTTTCGTATCAATGTACGCTTTCCTTTTGACCACGATTCTTCCTATTTTACTAAGACAAATAATGAAATAGAAAAAATGAAGGGTTTCGTTCAATTAGTATGTCTTTGTTTCATCATTTTTTAAGTGGAAAATAATTGCGACTAATAAAGTTGAACAAGAAACGTGTTTAAAGCAGTTCATATAGAGGAACACTACATACAGATTTTCCTAAAAGAGGAGTGGTATGTGTGAACGAAAAAATATTTATAAGCCCAAGTAAGTATGTGCAAGGTCGTGATGTTCTTGATAAAACGGGTGAATATATAAAAGAATTAGGAACAAAGGCAATGATTCTTGCAGATGAGTTTGTCTGGAATATGGCAGGAAATCGTGTAGCTGGAAGTTTAAAAGAAGCAAGTATGTCTGTTATTGAAGTTACTTTCGAGGGAGAAGCTTCAGAATCGGAGATTAAACGGATTGCCGAAAAAGCCAAAGCTGAAGGAGCAGACATTATTGTTGGTGTTGGTGGTGGTAAAACTTTAGATACAGCAAAAGGTGTGCGGGATTTAATTGAAGGCGCAGCCTGTGTAATTGTGCCTACGACTGCTTCGACAGATGCACCAACTAGTGCTCTGTCTGTTATATATTCGGAAAACGGTGTGTTTGAACGCTATAGTTTTTACAATAAAAATCCAGACATTATTATTGTTGATTCGGCTATTATTGCGGGTGCTCCGCCTAAGTTCCTCGCTGCTGGGATTGCGGATGCGCTCGCGACATGGGTGGAAGCTCGTTCTTCTTACGAAGGACGCGGTACGAATATGGCAGGAGGAAAAGCAACCATTGCTGGACAAGCGATTGCAAAGAAGTGTGAACAAGTCCTATTTGATTATGGATTGCTCGCGTATGAATCAAATAAACGAGAAGTTGTTTCTCATGCTCTTGAGCAAGTCATTGAAGCAAATACATTGTTAAGCGGTCTAGGCTTCGAAAGTGGCGGACTAGCACTTGCCCACGCTGTACACAACGGTTTTACAGTGTTAGAAGGTGATATTCACCATTTGAGCCACGGCGAAAAAGTAGCGTTTGGTATTTTAACGCAGCTGACACTTGAAGCACACAATCAACAAGAAATTAATCGGTACATTGAATTGCTTTCAAAACTAAGTTTGCCAGTTACGTTCAAAGATCTTCATATAGAAGGAATTGAACGGGACGAGCTACTGAAAGTTGCCAAAACGGCTTTGCAAGAAGGAGAAAGTAGCCACAATATGGCTACTGTACCAACAGCTGAAGAAGTGGTTGATGCGATGATCGCAGCAGATCAATATTCACTTACTTATTTAGAGAAGTAAACGGAACCTCCATAGTCTTAAGACTATGGAGGTTCTTCCTATCTTAAGAGAATGAAGGGTTTTTGTTTCGAGATTGAGGATCCTATACATAAATTGTCTGTACTGTTAAAGTGATTAATGTGGAAGAAACATGGTAAGACCACTCAAACAGCTATTGGATCGGTAAAATGTAAGAAAAGGTTTCGATAAATAAGGAATGGGAAGATCCACTGTGGAACAATTATTAAAACAAATTCAAAAATTAAGCCAACAAGAACAAAAGACATTGGAGCAAATGGTATTGAAATTATCAGAAGAGGTGGGGGAAACAGCTCAAGCAATACTTTCTTATAACAAGGCGTCTGGTAGTGTACAAGCAGGGTAACTAAAGCGGATGTGAAAGAGGAATGTGCGGATGTCATTTTAGTAGCGTTGGCATTATTTTTTAAACTAAGTGAAACCGAGGAAGAGTTGGATGAGTTTCTAAACAAAAAAATTAAAAAAAGGCGTGCCGATATTTCTTAGAAAGTAGAGTGAGCGAAAGAGAGTAACTAAAGTAAACAGTTAATAATATGGAAGGTTTGATATGTATTAACTGTGACAAGATAAGGTTAGTGCGAATACATTGACAATGCAGTTAACCCCTTGGAGAAAAAGACTGATTGACATGTATGCACAATCAGTTGTTATAAGTCCAGAGGAAGCACAAAATGCAATTGAAAAGTGGGGTACTGAAGTATCTGGACTACTTGTTAAGTTGCAATTGCCATTAGATGTTGGTTTAAGCGAGATTGCTTATTATCGCAATTCAATTGGAGAAATTGTACGCGATGAAGCAATTAAACAAGATATGTCACTTGAGGGCTTTTATGCGATAATCTCAGTGTTTGATCGTGTGGTGGACCACGCTGTATTAATTGTTAGTCGTTCTTATATGAAAGATTTTCATAATAGCATTGAAGCAGCCAAATATGCGATTGATGAACTGTCTGTTCCACTTGTTCAGTTAACAAAAGATACAGGAGTCATCCCAATTATTGGCGAAATTGATACGAACCGTGCACAATATTTATTAAACAATGCGCTTGGAAAAGGATCTGAATTAAGTTTAAACCGTATCATTCTTGATTTTGTCTGGAGTGAGCGTTGTTGATACGATGGTAGCTGGGCAAATCTTTAAAGTGATGGATTCACTTAAACTTATTGGTGTTGAAGCCGTTTTAAGTGGAGTTCGTCCGGAAGTTGCACAGACGATGGTGAACTTAGGAATTAAAGTTGAAGGCAAAGTGTATTCGAGCTTGCGGACAGCTATTCAAGATAAAAACATTATTTGATTGAGTAATCGTTAGAATTGGACAATGTTATAGAAGAATACCTCTGGGGTAAAACCCCAGAGGTATCTTTAGGTCAGTTGAGAACGGATGTGCTAGAAAAGAGTTTCTAATAGTGTGTCGTAATCATAAGCAACTAGCGGACGGCACATACGTAAACTCCTGCAGAAGATAAAGCGCAGTTATGCTAGAGACCCGGATAGATCGAATGCATTTTTTACGAATAGCGAACGAGAAAAAGTCACCCTACGATTGAGGTGACTTTTTTCTTATCTACAGATCACTCATATACTTCGATTTGCACATTTTGACGACCAAATTCGATTGCTTGATCTTGATCTGGCATAAAGACATCAATTTTATTGCCATTAATTGCTCCGCCAATATCGCCTGCAATTGCTTCGCCGTATCCTTCAACGTAGACAGTGCTACCAAGTGGGATGACATCTGGATCTACTGCAATTACTTTTTGGTCAGGGTTTGCTCTTAAGTCAATACCTGTGTATGTGACTCCAGTGCATCCCTCGCAAAAAGCTGTATAAGCAGTAGCTTCTACATTCATTGTTGTCCCAGCGGCGTCTTGGGAGCTAGACTTGCTCTCGCTTGGAGTCGAACTAGTTTCTTCATTTGTTTGAGTTTCGCCTTTAACTTGAGCTTCACTTGATTTTGAATCTGTACCAGGAAGATCAAGATGCTGACCAACAAAAATCAGGTTTTTGTCATTAATATCTGAGTTCGCTTCCATGATGTCACTGATAGAAACGTTATTATTATTAGCGATTCCGCTTAATGTATCTCCGCTTTGTACCTCATAAGCAAAAGCAGGAGTTGCAATTAGAACTGATCCTACTACGGCAAGTGATGCGATTAGTTTTTTCATGTTATAAGCACTCTCCTTCTAAGTAGTTAAGGCACCCTATTTATATTGGTGTTACCTAAACAATTTGAGTTTATCTTATCTTTGTTTGCGGGAATCTCTCTCGCAAGTCCTCACTATACATAAACAAAATAGAGGAATCAACCCTAAAAGGCTAAAGTAATCTACTTGTAATGAGAGTGAAACACTAGTTTTATAATGTTTCATTTGTATGTCGGAGGTGGAATCAGGCGGGATAGTAAGGAATGAGCGCAATTTATATCTACTAAAATAGCAAAACAACCCTCTCTTTTGTAATTAAGTGTTTCCACAATAAATGATATAATAAAAGGGAACGTATTCTCGTTATTATGGAAGGAGAATGGTAAGTATGGGATATAGAAAAGCGTTGCATACATACATTGAAGCGACAAATACACACAAGTTTTCGAACGTGAAAAAGGTGCTACATCCAGAGGCGGTTTATTTTTTTACTGATGCAATATGTAGAGGGTATGAAGAGATTGGTGCTTATTTTAATAAAACATGGAATCTTATTAAGGAAGAGGTGTACTCCGCCTCAGAGGTTGAATGGATAGCTGTTTCCACAGAAATGGCAACATGCACATATACATATATATACGAAGGGTATTATGAGGGGAAATTTATTTCAGGAAAAGGAAGAGCAACGAATGTATTTCTTGTCGCAGATAATGAATGGAAGTTAGTACACGAACATTTAAGTGGCGCAGTTAAGTCGATGGGGAAATAATAAACCTGGAAAAAGGGATTTTCCTTTTTCCAGGTTTGCGTTGTTACTCTTTTTTACGCCAGTTGGTTAAGTAGTCTCTTATAAGGTCACCTAGCTTTCCATCAGAAAGATCGATGTCATGTTCAAAGGCGTATTTTACTGAATAGCCAAATGCAGCTGTCACTGTACCAGCAATTGTTGTTCCGGCGATAAAAGCTGCACCCGGGAAGAACTTAGTTAATTGACGGTACATCGTTTGGCCAAAGTTACTAACGAGTGTGGTTACGACTAAATTCTTCGCTTTCTTTTTGGTCATTGGTTTATCGTAGAGGGAAGCGAGCTTGACCATTAGCCCGACTTGAATCGAGGTGATTGGGATAATATCCGCACCAGGAATCGGAGTCGCGCCAACCCCCGCTGCTGCGGCTGATGCACCTACAATCCACTTATTCGCAACACTCGACTTAGCTTTCTTCCCTTCTAGTTCCTTTGCAAGCTGAATATCTTTTTGTTTTTTCTCGAGAATATCTAAAATCTTGTCTCTAAGTTGGTCGATGTTTGTTCCGTTTTTAGAGGAAATCGGGACAACCGGATAATGGTTTCCAGTATGCTTTTGCACATACGCTTTTAAACTCGAAATCTCTTCAGCAGCATCAATTTTATTTAAAACAATAATGATATCTTGGTTCAACTTCGCCATACGTTCAAAAATTTGTTTCTCCCCTTCAGAAAAAACAGTTCCTGCCGCATTCAAGAAGAAGAGAAGAACATCCGCCTGTTTATAGTATGCCATCGTTTCATCTGAATGGTCTGAAATAATGTCGTCTAAGCCAGGAGTGTCAGCAAATGAAATCTTATCTTTAAATTTATAAAGATCCACGTTACTGGTTGCTCCTGGCTGGGAACCCACCTTAGCCACTTCAGCACCCATCAGTTGATTAATGGTTGATGATTTCCCTGTATTAACATCACCAATTAGAGCAAATAAGATTTCTTTATCAAGCTGGGCATTTATTGCTTCTGTTTCTTTTTCATAAATTCGCGAAAACTCCTGATCATAATTGTCGTTAAATTGGTCTGATGAATACGTCATATTGTTCACCTCTCTCCTATTTATTCACCTTTTGTCTTGGAAGTAAACCGAGTATAAAAAGGAAGGTGATGATTTATAATTAATTTCTATATTAATTGTGGGTATAAGAGTACGATTTTTTTCTTCATTTAACGAGAAAAGGTGCAACTGTTGAGCAATCGTTTCGCTTTGAGTGCCATAATGAAGGAATTGATGTATATGTAAAGGAAGGAACAGAAACAAATGAACCTGCTATTAAAGAGTATTTAGCACTCATAAGCTCAATGCAACTGCGAGGTTATGAAGTATACCTTCGTTATCAGGCGGGGAATGTATTGCTCTATTTGCCAGAGTTTTATTCGCCGGGGGATTTAAGTAATCAAGTCTACCTTGAAGAGTTACTAGCACGTATGGATTTACTTGCATCTTTTATAGAACAAAGAGATGCGCTTAAAAAACAAATGGCTTTTAGCCACCAATATATGGCGGCTAAAGGAGCATGCCTTGGAAACCTACAACAAGAGCAACTACAATAACGAGGCTAGGAAGTAAGTTTGCAATTTTAATGTTCGTGATATTGAGCAAGTTTAATCCAATCGCTAAAATCATAATGCCACCGATGCATGAGAGTTCAGCAATAATAAGGTCCATTAAAGCTGGTGAGACGAAAGCGTCAATTTGACTAGCAAGCAATGTGATGATGCTCTGATATAAAAAGACAGGGATCGCTGCAAATAAAACACCGATTCCGAGTGTTGAAGAGATAATAAGCGCGGAAAAAGCATCAATTGATGCTTTCGTGAACAGCAAACTATGATCTCCTCGTAATGCACTCTCTAGTGGTCCGAGTATAGCAAGTGCGCCTGCAGCAAAGATCAACGTTGAACTGATAAAGGCCTGAGCAACATTCCCTTGTGACTCTTTTCCAAGTTTCTTTCCTAACCAATCTCCTAGTTTGTTTAACCGCGCGTCTATTTGTAGCCATTCCCCAATCATCGCGCCGGTTGTAAGACTGGCAATAACAATTAGAAAATTCTCACCCGTTACTCCCATTTGAATGCCGATAATAAGTAGACAGAGAGATAAGGCTTGCATGACAATTTTACTCATTCCCTCTGGAACGTTGCGGATGCGTGTTCCAATTAAGGAAGCGACAGCAATGGCTAGGGCATTTACGATTGAACCTAGTAACATAAGGGTGATCTCCATTTCAAAATAGCTTCTCTATAGATGTATTCATACACATTTATATAAAAAAACCCTACTGCCCCGATGTGGTAAACGGGTTCGTAAGGAAGCCAAAACGTCAGTGATTTATTATAGCAAATATCTCCCTCTGAAAATAGCGTTTTTCCCTTTGTGGCGCTTTTCACTTTTCTTAGGTTAAACGATAAAATAACTGCTTATTCATGCAAACGTATGTACGAATCGTTATAATGAAAGAAGGAACAATTGAAGGAGGCGTAAACCATGGCTGAACCCTTAAAACAAATGTATAATCAGCATTTTCTTGAGACATTTGCAACAAGAGTGAAAGAAGTACATCATTCATTCGAAGAGAAGCGCTTTGTCGAGACAGTTATGAATAATGAATGGGAGAAAATGGAGCTAAAAGCACGGACACGGCGTATCGCAGAGACGCTCGGTTCTTTTCTACCTACGGCCTTTCCTGATGCACTCGCTGTACTTTATAAGGTTGATCGAGAGTGTTTGAAGTATTTATTTATTCCAGATTTTGTTGAAGTGTATGGACAAGCTGCAGAAGATTGGGAAGAAGCGGTCAAGGGATTGAAACGCTTTACTCCCTATTCCACTTCAGAGTTTGCCATTCGATCATTCATCTTAAAAAATCCAAAAAAGATGATGTTATTAATGAAAGAATGGGCTCTTGATGAAGATGAACATGTTCGTAGGTTAGCTAGTGAGGGCTGCAGACCACGTTTGCCTTGGGGGCAGTCTTTACCTGTGTTTAAAAAAGATCCATCCCTGGTTTTAGAGATTCTTGAATTATTAAAAGCAGATCCATCGTTATATGTTCGAAAGAGTGTAGCCAATAATTTAAATGACATTTCAAAAGATCATCCAGACAAGGTGTTAGAATTAGCAAAGCGATGGAAGAGCGAAGGAAATGGATTTACGGATTGGATCGTGCGCCGTGGTTGTCGGACGCTTGTTAAACAAGCGAACCCCCATGCTCTCGCTTTATTTGGATACAGCGATATGATTGAAGGAGAGCCATTAATTGATGGAACTTTTTTACAAGTGATCCCAGATGAAGTTTCGATTGGTGAGGCTGCAACATTGCGGTTTGGCTTTCGTGTGATCGCAAAGGAACCAGTCACACTTCGAGTTGAATATGCAATTGATTTTGTGAAGGCACGTGGAAAAACGGGGAAAAAAGCATTTCTATTATCGGACAAAACATTCCGTGCAGGCGCAGTTGTTGAAGCAGAGCGGATTCATCGTTTTGCAGACTTATCAACTAGGCGCCACAATCCCGGTCTTCATCTTATTCGTCTTCTTGTAAATGGCGTGGAAGTGGCTAATACATCCCTGACCTTGATGGAATACAACTAATTTGATTTAATAAGCGATTCCTTTTATATAGAAGGAACCGCTTTTTTGTTAAAGAAGAAGATCCTTATTATGTTGACAAGAAAGCGCTTTCTCGTTACGATGAAGTTAAGATAAAAATTTGCGAATAGCGTTCGATAATGTTGAACGCGGAAAGGGGATATATGCCAGAACGGTTTATCCAATCGGTTGAACGTGCCGTCGACGTTCTTGAGTTATTTATAAAGTCCAATCAACAACGAAGTTTAAAAGAGATTAGTGAAGAACTAAGTCTTTCAAAAAGCACGGTGCATGGAATTATTAAAACATTGGAACACCGAGGTTTCTTGCAACAGAATGAAACAGATGCAAGATACAAACTTGGTTTGAAACTATTTGAATTAGGCAATGCAGTACTTGCAGATTTAGATGTCCGAATGTTAGCAAAACCGATAATGAACAAAATGGTCGGTGAACTACAGGAAACGATACACCTTGTCTCTTTTGATCAGAACGAAGCTATATATGTCGAAAAAATGGATGGTTTACAAGCGCTGAGAATTTATTCACAAATCGGAAAAAGGGCTCCCTTTCATTGTTCAGGTGTTGGAAAAGCGATACTTGCTTATCAGACGGAAACAGAGGCAAGACGGTTGCTCAATCAAGACGAGTTGCGTTCATTTACAGCGCACACGATGACGTCGATTGATCAAGTCATTGATCATTTGAAAGATGTACGCAACCTAGGGTTTGCTATTGATGATGAAGAAATGGAAATCGGATTACGCTGTATAGCGGCTCCAATTTTCAATCATCGCGGGGAGGCGGTTGCAGCGATTAGTTGTTCAGCACCGACATTTCGGATGAGTGGTGAGCAGTTTGAACGGACAATTAAACGAGTGAAACAAGCATGTGAAGAGATTTCAAATGGCTTAGGCTTTCAAAAAAGAAATCATGCTTAGAGGGGGAGACAAATGTGTCTAAAGTAAAGGTTGCGATTCTAGGTTCAGGAAATATTGGAACAGATTTAATGATGAAATTAGGTCGGTCAGATGTCTTAGAGCTTACTACAGTGATTGGAATTGATCCCAAATCAGATGGGTTAAGTCGTGCGAAGGAATATGGTTATGAAGCAATACATACAGGTATTGAAGGCTTTTTAGAGCGACCAGAACTTGCTGACATTGTTGTTGATGCAACATCTGCAAAAGCACATATTCATCATGCAAAATTACTGAAAGCAGCAGGGAAGAAAGTAATCGATATGACACCAGCAGCAATTGGAAAACTTGTTGTACCACCAGTGAACTTACAGGAACATCTTAATGAGGAAAACATTAATCTAATAACATGTGGTGGTCAAGCAACGATTCCGATGATTCATGCTGTTAACCGCGTCTGTCCCGTTGAGTATGCAGAAATTGTGGCGACGATCTCAAGTAAAAGTGCAGGTCCAGGCACTCGAGCAAACATTGATGAATTTACAGAGACAACAGCTCGGGCAATTGAAGAAGTAGGCGGTGCTAAGAAGGGGAAAGCAATTATCATCTTAAACCCAGCAGAGCCACCAATTCTAATGCGTGATACCGTTTATGTCCTCGTAGAGGAGGGAAAGATGGATGAAGCGGCTGTGCTTAACTCCGTTAAAGAGATGGAGCAGTCAGTTCAAGAATATGTGCCTGGCTATCGTCTACGTACAGAAGCAATTATTGACGGCAATCAAGTGACAATTTTTATTGAAGTAGAAGGTGCTGGGGATTATTTGCCGACGTATTCTGGCAATTTAGATATTATGACGGCCGCAGGGGTGCGTGTGACAGAAGAATTTGCAAAAAACCAAGTAGAACAAGTTGCGAAATAAGAAGGGAGAGAGCATTATGGCCAAAAAAATCATCGTTACTGAAGTTGCTTTACGTGATGGTAGTCATGCAATTGCCCATCAATATACAACTGAGCAAGTCACGAATGTCGCTAGTGCATTAAATGATGCTGGGGTGCCATACATAGAAGTCGCTCATGGAGATGGTCTTGCAGGTTCATCGTTGCAATATGGACGTTCAAAAACAAATGAGCTTGAATTAATCGAAGCAGCAGCATCCGTTACTGATCAATCAAAAATTGCTGTGTTATTAATTCCTGGTATTGGCACGCTCACAAATTTAAGAGAAGCGGAGCGTCTTGGTGCGAAAATGGCTCGTATCGCGACTCACGTGACAGAAGCAGATGTTTCCCGGCAACATATCCTTGCCGCAAAAGAACTTGGCATGGAAACGGTTGGTTTCTTAATGATGTCTCATATGGCAGAAGTAGATAAATTAGTTGAGCAAGCGAAGTTAATGGAGAGCTATGGAGCAGACACTGTGTATATGGTAGATTCGGCAGGGGCGCTATTGCCTCATCAAGTTTCCGAACGAATCCGTGCGTTAAAAAATCATCTGGATGTTAATATTGGTTTCCATGGGCATAACAATTTATCACTTGCTATGGCAAATACACTTGCAGCCATTGAAGAAGGCGCAACAAGAATTGATGGTAGTGTTCGTTGTTTAGGAGCAGGTGCAGGAAACACTCAAACAGAAGTACTAGTTGCTGTATTAGAGCGAATGGGGATCAAAACAGGAATTGATTTGTACAAAATGATGGATTTGGCAGAGGAGGTGGTTTCCCCAATCCTACAGAAACCACAAGAGATAACGAGAGATAGTCTTGTTCTTGGGTATGCAGGAGTATACTCCAGTTTTGCCTTACATGCCAAAAGAGCTGCAGAAAAATTCAACATCGATTCACGCGATATTTTAATTGAGCTTGGAAAACGTCAAGTTGTTGGCGGACAAGAAGATATGATTGTGGATGTGGCAGCAGAAATTGCCGGAAAAAACCTTCACGTTTAAAATCGTAATACGATGAAGAAAACCGAGGGAACTCCCTCGGTTTTCTTTCACGTCCTAAAGGCAGAATGGGCCGGAGCTTTTAATGTTGCGATTACCGCTAAGATTTGTCGAAAAGAACCGTTTATAAAAACATAATAAAAAGCCAACAAGGTTCACGCCTTGTTGGCTCTAAAACTAATTTAGTTTAATAACTCAAGTGCTGCTTTATTAAAAGCAGGTAAATCATCTGGCGTGCGGCTAGTCACTAAATTGTGAGAGACAACAACTTCCTCGTCTTTTACATTTGCGCCAGCGTTCTCTAAATCTTTACGTACAGACACAAAGCTTGTTACATCTAAGCCTTTTAACTGGTCTGTATCTATTAAGAATTGCGGTCCGTGGCATATGGCGAATACTGGTTTCTCATTTGCAAGAAAAGGCTTTGCAAACGCTGCATGTTTAGGATTCGCACGAAGAATGTCTGGCGAGAACCCTCCGGGAATAAGCAATGCGTCATATTGGTCAGGTGTTACATCATCAATGCCTTTGTCGATACTAAACGTATCGCCATTTTTGCCAGTAATTTTTTTGTCTGGTTCTGCATTGATTAGCGTGACTTCGTGACCTGCTTCTTTATATGCTTTCACAGGATCTGTCAACTCAATTTCTTCTACCATGTCTGTTACAAGTACGGCAATTTTTTTAGCCATTGTGACAACACTCCTTCATTAAAATCTGTCTCTCTCATACAATACCCGTTTTGCTAGAAATAAACTCATTTTCAATGTGAAGTTTATGTGAAAGAGGTGATCATTTCTTATTGTTAAATAAAGCCTAGCAATTTAATCATTTTGATTTTCTGCTAGGCTGTTCTCATATTAACGATATTGAACTCTGGAATAGGGTTTGCAAGCGCAAAGACAATTGCGTCTTCATTCATTTGTTTTACATGCTTTTGCTCAAGTGCCTTTGGTCCTGAAACGCCAATAAATACGTCAGCACTTTTGATTGCTTGTTCGAGACCATCAATTAGCTGGCGAGGGTTTGTGAGTGCAGCCAGTTCTTGTTGACGGCTATTTAGCCATTGTTCGTTTTTGTGAACAATTCCTTCAAGACTTACAAGTGTTATATCAGTGAAACCTGCATCTAATAGGAGGCGGGCAATGGAGAGACCTGCGGCTCCAGCTCCGTTGACGACGATGCGCGAGTCATTTTCATCTTTGTTAACGACTTTTAATGCATTGATTACGGCAGCCAAAACAACAATAGCTGTACCGTGCTGGTCGTCGTGAAATACAGGGATATTTAGCTCTTCTTGCAACCGTCTCTCAATTTCAAAGCATCGTGAGTTCTCGCAAGTTGCTGGGCTTTCTCTTCTTGATTTTGTTCAATCTCATTCCCAATCGTTTGATGGATCAACAAGTCAGTAACTAAAAGAGATACAATAACAACGGCTGAAACGAGCAAAAATATTGTTGTTAAGTAATGTTAATTTTCTACGCTTACCTGTCTATATGTATAGTGGCATACTATTCCTCTTCTTCACATTTTCTATTTGGCAGTATAGCATATTATTTAAAACGCACAAAAAAAGCAAGGGAAGGTATTATCCATCCGCTTGCTTTTTATTGCCAAAATAAAAGACGCCAATAGCCCAGGAGGAAATCATAAGGATCGTACTTGCAATTAATACAGGTATGGATCCGAACTGCAGAATGAACGGCATGGCAACCGCTGTAACTAGACCACCGCCAAGCATTGGTTCAAACAAAATTTGTTTGTAACCGAAGGCATTAAAGGCCGGTGATTTGTTTTCTGGGTCAACAATGCGCATGAGCATAATCCCAGTAGCAGCAACACCCATTGCTTGACCAAAGTCTCCAATACCTCGTTCAAACCAGAAGTCTGGTATCATACGTGGACCTAAATATAGAAAGAAAAACACGTTGATCGCAATACCTGCTAAGGCAAGAAGTAAAAATGGAATCAAGTATTCGCCAATGACCGTTAACGAAATGGAAGCCATGGCACTGACAATTAATAAATCAAGTGAAAGGCCTTGAATTCGAGTAATGGTCTTCCGGTCCACAAGCTTACGTTTATCAAATCGAGCCAGAACAAGTTGTAGAATTATTCCTCCAATCATCGCAAACGGAAAGAGCGGTATATATTCAAATAAATACAAGTTATAAGCAGAACCATATGTGATTTCCTCGAGCCAAACGCATCCTTCCAATAAAATGTAGCCTATTAATATTGCAACAGCGATAAAGCCCATATGGAGCGCTAAGGGCTCAATTGACATAGAGGATGTTGTCTGTATGGTGCCTGCTTCTCGATTCTCTTCGTCTATAATACCGTTTTGCTGTTCAACAGAAATAGCATCTGGGTGCTGAAGTGTTTTCGATTTTCCTGTACGCGCTGCCCAGTTTATTAAGATCATTCCAATTATAACTCCAGACAGGAGGCCGATTGTAGCGAGTCCGATGGATAGGTCATACCCTTCAGAGAAGTCAAGATCTTCAAAGGTGCCAGAAAGTCCAGCGGCAGTCCCGTGACCACCAACAAAACTAATTTCAATTAATGCACCTGCTGCGGGACTAAGCCCAAACAATGGAGTAAGAATGGTAATAGCAAGTAAAATACCAGCTACATAGTGAGCCCACGACATTGTGAATCCGAGCGCAGCCTGTGGTCCCCCTGTTTCCCACATTTTCTTGGGCTTAGGTAAAACAAAACCGATGAATAATGATGCGAAGACAACATTGATTAAAAGTTCAGGCAAACCAGACCATACGTCGATAATTCCTGAAGTGAAGATTCCGCCATCTGACAAAAAAGAATTGTCAGATCCAAATCTACCTAGTAATTCTGGTCCAAGTATTAATGCTAAAAAGCCACCAATTAAGGAACTTGGCAAAAACAACGTTTGCAACAATGGGATTTTAAGGCGGATCCATTTTCCAATGATTAATACCGTTGCCAGTAAGAGTAATGCTATTCCAACTAACTCAAGCGACATACCATAATCTCCTAACTTGTGTAAAATCGAGTAGATAGCATAATATCCAAGATATATATGCATCTTCCCTGTTTACCCAAAAGATTAACGTAGAAACAGTAAAAAAATGGGGTTATTAGTTTGAAGGAGTCATTTGATTATTGACAAGCTTCGAAAACATGTGACGATAAGGTGCTATAACTACTTTAATCGGTCGGTTTAATTTTTAAAATAGTTTCCAAGTGAAGAGTTTACAAGTTTTATTGTTTCACAGGTATACAATGGTAGGAAGACAAAAGGGCTTCTTGAAAACTTTGAGCAATTGGTAAAAAAAGCATTTAAACAATATATTAATAAGTTGGTTAATGACAAAATTAATGCCGCTCTAAAGTCCACTTCTTCTGAGAGAGAAAAGGAAGAACCAGAAAATTTAGAGGATCTACCTGTTTTAGAGAATCCTGAAATTGTTACGACTGAGGAAGAAATCGAAGGATATGCAATTTCGAAGATCCTGTTAAAAGAATTGGTGGAGGATGAGCGAGTTTTTTATCGAGATAATAAAAGTTACTTCAATATTTTGTTAGACGATAATATTAGAAAGTGGCTCTGTAGACTTTATTTAAATGGTGCAAATAAGACTGTACAATTCAATGATGAGGAAAGAACGTCTGTGAACCTTGAGAAAATTAGTGATTTAACGAACTACAAAAGTAAATTAATTGAGGTAGCGAATCGCTTTGTCTAAGGGACACCCCAGCTCTAGTCTTACTAATCGAAGCTGGGTTATTCGCGCTTTCTTGGACGTTTGGCTACACATAGATTAGCAGCAACTCTCACAGAGAATTACTTGATTTATTATATATCGGAACTATGCCGCATGAGACCGCAAGCGAGTCGTTTTTTAAACCGTTTGTCTGCCAAGGCAAATAGGACAACTTCCATTCATACTGCAAGTGTTGAATTGTTGCGACACCTTGCTAAATAATCGTATCGTGATTCTGCGATATAGATGAAGACGGCTATGGGTAAAACTAACAAACTATTCGATGATGAAGAAGCTTTTCGACAAATAAGTTTCACTCTAGCTGACGCGAGTAATAAGAAACAAAAAACAAGCATGCAGTCACATGCTTGTTTTACTTTATATCGTTTCAACTTTCCAATAATCATTGTCGAATAAGATTAAATTTAAATTGAGTCTCTTTGCGTGCAATTCTGCAGCAACAAAGTCTTTAAAGGTTTTAATCAAATTGTTGTTTGAATCCTTTAGGGTCTCTGTCGCTCCATCAACGATACGTGTTAATTTATACATGGGCGGACACTCCTAAATGCAATTCAGCTTATAGAAGGCTGTACCTACATTGTCTCATAATAAGTGGTCTATGAAAAGCAACGTACTTCGACATCAATCGCATAAATCTACCAATTCATCTATAGCATAAAGAATGAGGAGAATATATAAATGGATCATCAGAAAATGCTCCCAGAAATTAAGAAAGAAGATATCTCCTTAATGGCAAAGGATGCGCATCGAAAGGCAAATTCTTTTTATCCTGTGCCAAAGATTATCAGTAAGCGGAAAATCAGTTAAATGTATAAAAAATAGGCAGAGACGAGTGATTGGTCTCTGCTATGCTTATTCACTTTGTTGTTACGAAGTTAGGTCAACCTGGAAAGCAGCAAGTTCATATCGATCATGGAAACCGACTGAGCGGTATAATCGTATAGCGCCCTTGGTTTCAGTTGAAACAGTTAATGCAAGGTCTTGAATTGATTCTTCTTTAAATAAGAAATCGATGGCTTGATTTAATAACTCACGACCAATACTTCTTTTTTGCATAACGGGATCAACTGCAATGAATTCAACACTACCTTCACCAAACTCTGGATTTGCTTCTAAGTAAACATACCCACTTACATGATCATCGTGTTTAGACAGAAACAGTCGCTTATGGTGATCAAGGCGTGAGATGATTTCTTCGCCGCTATAATATGCGCGGGGAAATGCTGATCGATGCAGCTGGATAAATGCTTCTTTTTCATCTGCGTTAGTAAGGTCTATTTCGATAGGAGGTAGAGCCGATTGTGTATGATTTTGCTTCTCTTTGATTAAAGCTAAATGAATTCCTTGTTGTTTTGCTCCGAGAATAGAAGTGACAAATTGAGTAGCAGTACGGTTCTTTGTATTAATAAAAAAATGAAAACTCCATTTTTTGCTAGTTAGTGGGTGAGCATCCCATAAACGTTTAGCCACTTCAACTGATTGATTCTCCTGGAGAAAAGGCCCCCATACATCTGCTTGTTTATCATCGACATCATAATCGAACGCAAGTACACCTACAATTTCGCCTTTTTCATATGCAAATAAAATTTCATTAAGTTTAAAATCTTCCCGTAAAGTTGCTTCAATTTCTGTGGGGGCTGTTCCACAATAGCCAATGTGGGATCTTTCTACTGCGTTGATCTGTGCAAAGATCGCCGCCGTTTCACTCCAGTGATTAGCGGGTTGTATATGTATAGTCATTCGTGTTCCTCCTATATTATCCTCTGTTTCATAATCTCTAAACGGTTTCATTAAAATGATAGATAAATGTCTCTTGTGGAATGTTGTAACGTAATAATCGACGTAATGCTGCAATAGCTGCGCCCGCAACAGGCGGGAGGCTTGGTCGTACAAAGTTATAGGGTGGAGGTGATAATGCGTTTAATGTAGAGCTAATATGAGGTATAAATAAATCCGAGCGGTTCATGAGACCCCCAGTCAGTACGATTGGAACAAATTCAACTTCTTTAAAGTTCAATCGTTTAATTAGTGTGAAAATTTGAATGCCAAGTTTATTCGATTCAGTTTCTATAATTCGTAAAGCGACTTCATCGTGTGCATCAGCAGCTTGTATAACGTATCGGCTTAATGAAGCAATGGTTTGCCGTGGTGTTGTTCCGTATATGGTCGGAATAAAGGCTTTGGGATCGTCTGTTTTAAAATGGGTTAATAACAGAGAAGTAAGTTTAGTAGATTCTCCAACGCCATCAAATGCTTGCAATGCGGAATGTACGCCAGCTCTACCGATTGCATAACCACTGCCCTCGTCTCCAAGCAAATACCCCCAACCTCCAACGCGATCTCTAAGCCCATCTTGGTTCTCACCGTATGTGATGGAACCAGTACCCGCAATTTGAACAACACCAGCTTGACCAAATGTTCCAGAATAAAGAGCAATGATCGCATCATTATCGACTTCTACATGAATGTGTGATGGAAACAACTGACGAACAAATGCAGATAGGTCGGCTTTTAAGCTTGCTTCTCCCGTTCCAGCCAAACCGGCAAAGACCGCTTCTGTTTTAGAAAACGCTTGTTGGTTTTGTCTCTGTAGGGATGTAATTAAAGCGTTCAGGCGTTCTTTCGCTTTTTCTATCCCCACACTAGTTGGATTGGTGGGACCGACTGTCACTTGCGCAAAGATGTAACCATCTTGATTGACTATAACACCTATTGTTTTTGTCCCACCACCATCGATGCCTATAACAAACATAAGCAACCTCCAAATTGTTAGTATAACGCTTCTGTTTTTATATAGAAAATTTCTTTTAGTTTCCTCTTAATTGCAATAAAACCTCACTGACGAACGTTTTATTTTACTCTCGCAGTTTGTCTACCATCGCCCTTGTTTCATTTAGGTGTTTAACTGTTTTATCGTATTGCAAGGAGGCAACACACATAAATAAGATATCTATTACTTGCAATTGTGCAAGACGTGAAGACGTTGCTCCGCTTCGAAATGTAGGTTCTTTTGTTGCTGAAGCATATAAGCGAATATTGGCTTTGTCTGCAACGATTGATTGCCCATATTTCGTCAAACTAATGGTTGTTAAGCCTTTGTTTTGGGCTGTATCGAGGAATGTTTGTACTTCTTTCGTTTGTCCTGAAAAGGAAATACCAACTGCGACATCTTCATGACTACCAGTCGCAACGAGGGTACTTGCCATGTGAATGTCAGTGAAGGCATATGCGGTTTTGTCGATACGGACGAATTTTTGTAATGCATCTTGAGCAACGATGGATGAAGCCCCGATTCCAAAAAAATGAATTCTTCGCGCGGAATGGAGGGCAACAACTGCTTTTTCTAATTCCACCGTATTTAATAATTCAGCTGTTTCTTGAATTGTTTGGATAGCGTTGCTTGTCATTTTATCAATGATTGAAAAAGCAGGTTCATTAGGTTCAATATCTCGTTGCTCGTGATTGGATTGTCTTTGAAGATCTCCGACGATGCGTATTTTTAAATCAGGCAACCCTTTTAAATGCAGAGATTTACATAGGCGAATGACGGCTGCACTGCTTGTGTTGCTCCGTTGACCAATTTCATGGGCGGTAAGTGCCACAGCTTCTTCTGGATGATCAATCAGATATGCTGCTATTTTCTTTTCAGAAGGTGGAAGTACAGGAAGCATTTCTGATAACATAACTAACCCCCCTGTGATCGAGGACATTTAAGATCAACTCTTTCTTATTGTGTTTATAAGCATTATACTAAATTTCCCGTTTTAAAACATGGAATCGCCTTGTTACTTTAAAACCATTCTTTTGATACAAATGTCCGGCAGTGCTTTGTTCTCCGGTCCATAAAAACCAAGCACCATGTAAGCCTTCTTGTTTCATTTTCCATAAACACTCATTAAGTAAGATCGTACCTAAACCTTTTCCTTGTTCCGTTTTATCAACGCCAAATGGTCCAAACCGTTCAGGAGTCCCTTCATACCCTCCATACATGCAAAAACCAACAATTGTAGCACCTTTTCTAGCGATTAAAATTCTGTCGATTGGTAGTCCATGCAATAACCCTTCACGAATGGCCCTGCCCCAGTCAGGATTAAACTCATTTTTAGCAAATTGAATCACGTCGTACAAATTTTGATCTCCGCAAACCGAAAAGGAATAACCTTCATTAATCCGTTGTTCTTTTAATTTTACTATGTCACTAGAATAGGTAAAAGAAAGCAAACTTTTGTCCATTGCAACGGGTGTATACATATTTTTGAAACCGAGCTTTGTTAAGTAAGTTGAGGCGGTTGGATATGTTTGTTTATCAAGACCAGGTAAGAAATAGTTTGGTGCATATGATGCGAAAAAGATAGTTGATCGTCCTGTGTCTTTTAGAAAGGCAATAGCTTGGTTCATTAAATGACTTCCAACTCCAGAGCGTTGAAATGAGGGTGCGACAAAAAAGAAAGGAATCCAGCCTGTTTCTGGCTCTAGATCGGTGCCTTCCATTGGAATTAATCGTCTGACGGCATAGACGCAACCAATTAAGACATCGCCAGAAAAAGCAAGTCTCAATCCATCAGGATCAAAGTTTGCATCTAATAAAATGAGATGACGAAACCGTTTTGAATTAATAGGGTCATGTCGCAGTGTTTGATTCCATAAAGAGATGAGTTCTTGCTCATCTCCAGATTGATAGCCTCTGTAGGTAAACATGATGTTTCCCCCCACTTAATAGAGTAAATAAGGTTTCACTTTTCGTTTAAAAGCGGCTGACTCTATTTGACATTGATTTAAAAAGAAATCGATTTCTTCCCCCGCTATTATTTTATCTTTTAATGATTTTGTGCCAGCTAATAAATCAAACATAAATCGTCCGCTACTATGCTCTAAAAAGACAAATTGGGCAGGATAAATTTTTGCAATAAGGTCAATTAGTTTTAAACCCATTTCATACGAATTTAACGTGTGTCGATTGGTAACGTGGAGCTGGATTCCGCTACATACCTCGTTTTCATATTTCTTATAAGTTGGTTTAAAAGAGGTAGGTCTTGCTACAACACCAGGCAAGCTTAGTTTATTAAAAGCATTTGTCAAGGTGTAACCATCTATGAAGGGTGCACCAATCATCTCAAATGGTTTTGTTGTTCCACGTCCTTCAGAGATATTTGTTCCTTCAAAGAGACATGTTCCTGGATATAGCATCGCCATGTCGAGACTTGGTGCGTTTGGGGATGGTGGAACCCAGAATAAGCCCGTCTCGTCAAAGTACCTCGCGCGACTCCAGTCTTTCATAGGAATAACGGTTAGTGCGCAGTTATAGTTAAATTCATTTTTAAAAACCTTTGCTAGCTCACCCACAGTCAATCCGTGGCGATTTGGGATCGGAAGAAGACTAACAAAAGAACGACAGTCGTCTTCAACAAGGTTCCCTTCGACTTTTAGACCACCAATCGGATTTGGCCGATCAAGTACAACAAATTCTTTGCCATATTCATTACATGCTTCCATCATGTAAGCCATTGTATAAATAAAGGTGTAGTAACGAGAACCAATATCTTGTAAGTCAAAGACAACCACATCAATGGTGCTTAGCATCTCTTTAGTAGGCTTTTTCGATTCACCATATAAGCTATGTATAGGCAATCCTGTATGCGAATCAGTAGAGGATTGAATGGATTCTCCTTCCTTAGCATCTCCGCGAATGCCATGTTCGGGTGCGTATAAAGCGACGATGTTTATTTCAGGGTGATTTACGAAAAGGTCAATGGAAGGTTTTAAGGTTAGGTTCACTCCTGTCGTGTTTGTTAAAAGGCCAATTCTTTTTCCGCGAAATCGTTTGTAGTCAATCTCTAAAAATACATCTAATCCTAGCTTCATTATGGTAGCTCCTTTTTCGTTAACGGAAATCCTGGTATTTCATCACCTTTATGAATATTCGACCCAACACGGAATTTCAACGTTTGAGCATAGGTGGTGCGGTTTAAACAACCACGTGTTGTCCCAAGTGCTTTATAATAGTCATAATAACGGAAGGATTCGGAATGAATTACGAACCAATAACTCGAAATTGCTTTGAGGTATGTTTCGAATTCTTCGCTTACATCTACATAAATGTCAGGTTCATAATGGGGGTCTTCCCAATTTTCACTATGGAACATTTGCCGTATGCCATGAGGGGGAAAGCCTTCTAAATCAAACCCGCGTAAAGCGGCTTTTAACCATGCTTCCTCAACAATCTTAGGACAAGCCGCATGATCGGGGTGTATACTATTAGTCCAATGGGTGATGACTAAGTCTGGTTTTAGTTTTCGAAATAAGGTCGCAACTCGAAGGATTGTTGATTCATCCACTTTTAGCTCGGCGTCTTTATAGTCAAGTGTCATTGTATTGACACCTAAAAGGTCTGCAGCAATTTCTGACTCACAGATCTTTTGATAACGGTACTCTTCAACAGATAAATGAGGTGGCGTTCCTTTTTCTCCGGCAGTCAAATGCAAAAACGTTACAGGATGCCCAACTCTTGCGTACTTGTGAGCAATGGCTCCAGCTGCTAATTCAACATCTCCACAATGAGCACCAACGAATAAGATATGATCTTTTTGGGGCATAACGCATTCCTCCTTTTAATATGGCAGTGCCAATTTCCCCATCGAAACAGCCTTTTTTGCCCCAGTTGCAGAAGGGGTATTGTTTGGTTGCTGACGTAAGAATTCATTGCCGAGGATAGCGAATGCAACAGCTTCTTTCGCGTCGCTCGAAAAGCCAAGACTTTCCATTGAGGAAACTGGACGTTTAGTCTGTTCTTGCAATTGGTTCATGATAAATCGATTGTGTACGCCACCTCCACCAACAAACAATTCATCAATTTGAACGGTAGGGTCAACTTGTTTATCTATCGCTAATACAATTGATTCGACAGTAACACTTGTAATGGTTGCCACAATGTCTTCGAAACATAGGTTGCGCTTTTTTCCATCCTGCCAAAGTAAGTCAGCCATTTCACGATGGTAATATTCCCTACCCGTACTTTTTGGATATGGGCGTGAAAGGAATGGGTCTTGAGCAATTAAACGATTTAGCCACGCTTTATTGACGTTCCCATTGAGAGCAAACATTCCCCCTTTATCAAAATCAGCTTTTCCGTTTGTACCAATTCGAACGATTTCATCTATGAGAACATTTCCAGGACCCGTATCAAAAGCAAATACATCATGGTCGTTTTTGGTATTGTCGGTTATTCTGGGAAGGATCGTTATATTTGCCATCCCTCCTATATTCACGAGCACACGACCGGTTTTAGTGCTGCGGAATAATAATTGATCAACAAAAGGCACAAGCGGAGCTCCTTGACCACCAACAGCCAAGTCACTCGGGCGAAAATCACCAACTGTTAAGGTGTTTGTTTGATGGGCAATAACTGCTAATTCTCCAATTTGCAAGGTAGCTCTTTCAGCTGGCATATGGAAAATTGTTTGCCCGTGAGAACTAATAAAATCTAAATCATCAATTCGATAATGACTTTGTTCGACTACTTTGTATACGGCTTCTGCCATTTTTTCTGCGAGCACGACGTTAAGACGGCAAATTAAGTCGACAGAAGATGTTTCTGGACGGCAAATGTTAAACACGTCTTCCTTTAACTGGTTATCAAAAAAGAGTGTATCAAAAGCAAGCAAGGTTACTTTGGTGTTGTACCCAGCTCCTACAATTCGAACAAGTGCTGCGTCTATACCATCCAATGATGTTCCAGACATTAGACCGACGGCTAATACAGAATCTTTACTTAGTGGCAATGAGATTGGCAATTACAATTCATCTCCTCTCTAAATTGGTTTATTTCGAAATATTTTTTTGATTTATCATACAATTTTTAAAATAAAAAATCAACTGGGATCATGATAATGATTGAGAGTTATCTTTCTGTATAAGAAGAGTCTGGACTATACCCTATCGTGTATACTAAACGAGAGTATATACGGAGAGTTGGATAAAAGAAGCAGTGCCAGAAAGTTCTTCCTGCCATCTATTTGTACGGTTATAAGGTGGTGTGAGTTGAATTAGAAAACAATGGATTAATGAAACAAGAAACAAGTTTTGATGACGTTTATATGTATTCGATTTCTAAAAGGACACCATTCTACTTTTTTAGGACATATGTCCTTTATTAACATATAATTAATCAGGTTAAATAATAATAGGAGGGATAGATTTGCAAGGGATCATTTTTGCTTTATTAGCAGGTACATTTATTACCCTACAAGGGGTCATTAATTCCAGAATTAGTCAAGATATTGGTACCCTACCAGCGATTACTGTTACTCAGTTTGCTGGTTTTTGTTTGGCTTTTGTCATTTTATTGTTTGTTAGAGATGGGCACATTACACAATTAAAAAAAGTGAAGCCGCTCTATTTATTCGCAGGAGCATTTGGGCTACTTATTATCTATAATGAAGTAACGGCTATTCATTTAATCGGTGTTACTGTCACTATGTCACTTATTTTAGTGGCGCAAATTATGATGGCATTTTTAATTGATGTGAAAGGTTGGTTTGGCCTAAAGAAGCAAACGTTTGCCCTTCCTCAATTCATTGGTGTAACAATGATGATCGTAGGCATTCTAATTATGCAACTGTAGAAAAGAGGTGAGTGAATTGAAAGAAAAATTTTTGCTTCAGTATCAACTGGAGAATGTTATTGACGAACCTTTACGCTCATCGGCCAACCTGCACTACTTTAAAAAAGGGGAACGTATTTGTTCACAAGGAGATCTTATTAGTGATCTGTACATATTGGTAGAAGGACAAATAAAAATCTATACGAATTCGCTTCAAGGAAAGACATTGATTCTATGTTTTAAAGACCCAGTTGAGGTAATTGGAGATATAGAATACATACAGAAAAAAACGGTGATTAACACGGTTGAAGCGGTATCTGATGTGTGTATGTTGAAAATTCCCTATCAAGCCATTGATGCAGATGGAATTCATTCTGTACCACTACTACAATTTCTTCTTAAAGTGATAACAGAGAAATTTTATATAGATACTAGCTTTACTAGCTTCAATATGCTACACCCGGTTGAGTCGAGGCTTGCTAGCTATTTGTTATCTATGTACCCACTTGAAAACAAGGGAACGAAACAACAGGTATTTTTCAAAACAGCGGATTTAGCAAATTTACTCGGAACCTCATACAGGCATATCAACCGAGTGATAAAGAGATTCAGTCAAGACCAATTGATTGTAAGAGAAAAAGGTGTAATTACAATTGTAAACCGACAGCGCTTAAAAGAATTGGCACAATCAACTGATGATATCGGTTAGTAGTAGGAGGATACTTGTAGTGGTAATAGGAATGATTATAGCGGTAATAGCGGGAGCGGCAATAAGCTTACAAACAGTGTTTAACAATAAAGTAAATGAACAAACGGGCTCTTGGACAACAACGACACTTGCTCTAGGTATGGGGTTTATCTTTGCTGCGACCGCAACAATTATGATCGAAGGAAGAGAATTGGGAAAGTTGTTAGAAATGGACTCCTGGTATTGGTATGGCGGTGTTATAGGTGTTGGCGTCGTTTTTTGCCTTGTTCAAGCAATTAAGCGTTTAGGACCAACTTTCACCATTTCAATCGTATTGGTTGCACAACTGGGTACTGCCTTGTTTTGGGATTCAATGGGATGGTTGGGACTTGAAAAGATACCATTTAGTTTTATGAAACTTGCTGGAATTCTCCTCATTATATCAGGGGTCGTTGTTTTCTCATATAGAAAATCGAGCACAGGCAACGAACCAGAAACTCAACGTAGTTCGAGTGATTAAATACGAGTAAAAGCGACTAAATTGAAGTAGCGGCGACAGGTTTGTTGCTCTTAAACATGCCACTTTGAATAAAATGAGAGAAGGCGCCAAGTCTGTATATAAGTGAAAGTGGATATAGTGTTTTTTTAAGAGCGTGAATAAAAACCAAAAACCTTTGGAAGCGAGAAATGTATAATAGTGGGCAACGCGGCTCGTTAAAACCACGTTGCGAGATGTTAGGAAATTTCTTTGTTTGAAAGAGACTCTGTTCTTTTATTTCTAGGTTTTCCTGTCCATGTTACGTACACGATCATCCGAAGCAGGTGTTCGGCAGGGCCAATCGTCCATTTTTTTAAATAGAGATAGCTTAAATAGGCAAGAATTGTGTAAATACCGATTGCAAGGAATATTCCATTTAACACACCTAACTGACCAAAAAAACCTAAGCCATAACCATAGAAGATTGTTGTACAAATAATTGACTGGAGCAAATAATTTGAAAGAGAGAGCTTACCCACTGCCTCTATAAAAGGACGAATGAGCGATAACAATTGATAACATGCTGCAATTAAAAAGATATAGCCGAGGGGGAGAAGAAAGTTACTTAAACCATAACCGATACCAGTCCAGCCTTGGTCGGGCATTAGTTGGTGTAAGATTTTAAATAAAAGTCCGAATGTCACAAGAAGACTAGCAGCTTTTGCAAAGAAAAGGCGTTCTCCATGCTGTTTAGAAAACCAATTTCTTTTTGCTGCATACATACCAAATAAGAACATGGGGATGTATAAAACAAGGGATATAAGTGTAATTAACAAAGTACCTAACCCCTCTGGTATATCCATTGCTTTCATGAGAGCTTCTTCATCTTGGCGTACACCTTGAATGTCTGAATAACTTCCATCTTGATAAATGGGTGTTGTTTTTTCAATGTATGGAACAATCCCATCGCTTTCAAGTGCTGATAAGTCATTAAGAGATCCATAACTCATTATCGCGGCGAGACAAGCAATGCTAATCCCCCAAATGATGACTGTTTTTCTTTTTCGACGTACGAAAAAAAGTAACGCAAGGCAAGTAAATCCGTATGTTAACAAAATGTCTCCTTCCCAAATAAAATAACTATGGAGGAAACCAAGCACAATTAAACCAAATGCTCTTCGTGTTAACGTCCATTTAACCCGTAATCCTCTGCGGTCCAAGCTCTCAGAAAGTTTAATCATCCCATAACCGAATAAAAACGCAAAAATAGGCATAAAACTTCCTTCAATAAAAACTTGAACGATCCATAATGCTGCTGCATCAATTTTTGAATCAGTAAAAAGTTCTAATTTCATTGTGCCAAGCAAACCGTATTGAAAAATAAGCATATTTGCGAGCAAGATGCCAAGTAGACAAAGTCCTCTAATCCCATCGACCATATGATTGCGCTGTTGATTCATTTATTCACCTCTTCTTATTGTTATCGTTTATAACGGTATGAAAGCATAAAGGTTTCAATACTTTTTAAATCATTCATAATAAAAGAGGTGTTGACGTTTCAAATCCGACTTGCTATCATTTTAAATGATAATGATTTTCATTATCGGATGAAAGGTGGAGAAGAAACGATGAAACGTTTTGCAACGGTTATGAGTGCAGCAACTTTAGTTGCTTTAGTACTGAGTGGTTGTGGAAATACAGATACACCATCAGGTGATAAAGAAGATACTCGTACATATATAGATCCTGCTGGTGAAGAAATTCAGATTCCAGAGAAACCGGATACGATTGTGACTGACTTTTATGCTGGAGAATTGCTGGCAGTAGGGGCAAATGTTGTTGGATCAGGTTCCTGGTCATTTTCAAACCCTTTTATTCAGGAGGAGCTTCAAGAAATAAAAAACCTTGGTGATCCTATTAATACGGAAGAAGTATTAGATTTAGCACCAGATTTAATTGTAGTGATGGACGGAGAACAAGCGGAGAAACTCTCACAAATCGCTCCGACGGTTGTTATACCTTATAATACTGCAAAAAGTGTTGAGGAAGCACTTGATTTATTTGGGGAACTAGCAAATACAGAGGAAGAAGCAGAGACGTTTTTAGCACAATATAAAGAAGAAGCTACAGCTGCGAAAGAACGTGTAGAAGAAGTGATTGATGAAGATGATACTTTTGGCATTTATGAACTAACAAATAAAGGTGAGTTCTGGGTTTTTAATGATAATGGCGGTAGGGGAGGACAAGTTCTGTACAATGCATTTGATTTGCATGCTCCTGACCGGATTGAAGAAGAAGTCATTAAGACTGGTGAAATGAAACAGTTGTCACCCGAGGTGGTACCTGATTATGCCGCAGATTATATGTTTATTACGGACTATAATCCAGATGGTGACAGTACAACGCTAGAAGAATTAGAAGGATCAACTATATGGCAAGGTCTTGACGCAGTTAAGAATGAGCGAGTTTTTATAAATGATTTTGATACGTTTTACCCGTATGACCCAATTTCTATCCGAAATCAATTAGGTTTGTTCGCTGATATGATTGTAGAACGTGCCAAAACAAACGAATAAATAGGGTAACGCTATTGCTAAAAGCAGTAGCGTTTTTTTGTGTGAGAAATATAGTTGACAGTTTACAATCACGCTGTTACAGTTATATACATAAGTATATAACTGTATTACCGTATAAGGTGTGGAGGTGCATATGAGCGAGTTAAGAGACAATGGAAAGCCTTTGTTTATTCAGATTAGAGAGTTAATTGAAGATCAAATTGTGAATGACCAATTAAAAGAAGGTGAGCAAGCACCATCAACAAATCAACTTGTACAATTTTACAAAATAAACCATGTGACGGTTGCAAAAGGTGTTAATCAGCTTGTAGAGAGTGGCATTTTATACAAAAAACGTGGGATTGGAATGTTTGTAGCTGAGGGGGCAAAGGAAAAATTGATGACAAAGCGCAAGGAAGATTTTATGGACGATTATGTTGTTCGTATGGTGCGTGAGGCTGAGAAACTTGGGCTATCTGAAGAGGAATTGGTTGAATTAATTAAAAAAGTGAGAAGAGGTGATTCGGATGGGGTATAAAGTAGAATTTAAGGAAGTGGGGATCTCTTACAAAAAAACAGAAGCATTAAAAGACGTCTCATTTACATTAGAAGAAGGAAAGATTTATGGTCTTCTTGGACGTAATGGCGCGGGGAAGACGAGTATGCTATCTCTTCTTGCAGGGTATCGCCAGGCTACAAAGGGAACAATCCTATTTGATGGAAACCCGTTATTTGAAAATGAAAAGGCGATGGAAGCAATCGGCTTATATTATCAGAACGAAACTGTGTATGAAGCAAGACACTCAATGAATGTAAAAGAGTTAGTTGAACAAACAGGAGAGTTTCGACCCAATTTTGATAAGCAATATGCTCAATACTTGATAAAAAAGTTTAAACTACCATTAGATAAGAAGATGTCTGAACTATCAAAAGGAATGCAAGCATCTTTTAGTGTGGTTCTTGGTCTTGCGAGTAGATTGCCAATTACTGTGTTCGATGAAGTGTATCTAGGTATGGACGCGCCAACAAGAACTATTTTTTATAGAGAACTGTTAGACGATCATGCTAAGAATCCAAGAACGATTATCTTATCAACACATCTTGTTTCAGAGATGGACTATCTTTTTGAGGAGATTCTCATTATTGATAAGGGGTTTCTTTTTATAAATGATTCCTATGAATCCATTGTAACAAAAGGAGTATCAATTACTGGGAGTGCATCGGTCGTGGATGAGTTTGCTTCAGAACTTAAAATTATTAATGAGCAAACGCTTGGACCAACAAAGGCAGTCGCGGTGTATGGGGAACTAAGCGAACAAAAACAAGAAGAAGCGTTCCAAAAAGGGTTGGAGTTAGGTTCAGTTCCCTTGCAAGATATCTTTATCTATTTGACGGAAGAGGAGGAGGGAGCATGAGTAAATTTTCAAAAGCGCTATTTGAGGAACAGCTGATGTATGCGTTTTGGTATCTTGGCGCGGTGCTAGTGTTTCAACTCGTCTATTTTGGTTTAGCGATCTATTATGAAAGTAACGCAGGAAATTTCTTAGCATTTGCTATTGCTCCTACTCGGGTGTTTATGCTAATTATCGGCATCACATCTACGTATGGACTCTTGACGTACTATGTTAAATTAGGGAAAACACGCAAAGCTTATTTTAAAAAGAACTTGGTTGCAGTTGGATTACTTGCGGTTACAATTGCAATCATAACTGGTGTAATTACTTTTATTCAACACGTGGTGACTAATGTAATGGGCTGGTCACATCTTATACAATACACTATGTCTGAAACGCATATTCTGAGTCCAAATGGACGTTTAGAACTTGACTTAACTGGAATGCCTGAATCAGGACTTCATTTTGATGAATCGCTACTGCTTTCATTTGTGGCTTTTATCATTCAATTAGTCATCTATTATCTCATTGGCTCGTTTGTCGGATCAGGTTACTACCGATATGGGTGGGTTATCGGGTTTCTATTCGTTGCGGCTGCACTGGTTTTTCTTGGTTCTCTACAGTGGATGTGGTCAGAACGAGTCATTGAAGCTGGGTCATTCATTTTATCAACAGGGGTAACGGTAGTGCTAGGCTTCTTTGTAGGTTACCTGACGTGGAAAGTACTTTCAAAGACGCCGGTCAAATTGTAAAAGTGACGTTTGACCGACAAGAAGAGAGGCGAACTTGCCTCTCTTCTTGTTGGTCAAAGAAAGGTTATTTCAACATACTTTGGTAATCAAGTACACGATCAAATTCGGCTTTTGCAAAAGGACAAAGGGGAACTATTTTTTTATTTTGTTTCTTCATTTCTTCTACAACAGAAGCAACTAACTTTGAAGCAATACCTTGTCCTCGTAAGCTTTCATCAACAAAGGTATGATCAATGATAATGAACGATTCATCAGATTCAACATAAGTAATTTCCGCGATGCGGTTATTGTTTTCATCAAGAATATAATGAGCTTGATCAGATTTAATAATGTTCATTTTGTTTTCCTTTTCTTATATATTTTAATGCCCAATTAGGATAAAGCATTACGACTTTAACCACTTTATCTCTCCCTGCAACAAGATCTGGTATAATCCAAGCTCTTCTTTTTTTTTAATACATCAGGAAAGTAGCTCCTTAATCTTATATTACCCGATGATGAAGAAAGTAGTCGTAAGAACTTGCTGGTTTTGGTAGACATGGAGTGTTTGTGAAATGATAGACGAATTATTTTAAACTTTCGACTAAAAAGATGATATTGCGCGAGAAATGGTGTATCCTTTGATCATTGGGGTGATTCAAATGAATAAACTGTATAATGTGCTAATAGGTGTTGGTTTCATCATTATGGTCTTTTTCACATTCCAGTGGTGGCAAGGAACACAGTCAGTTGAGCGTGTTTCGGAAGGCCAACTTCATTCGGACGGTTCGGAAGATGTAATAGAAAAGCCAACGGCTTCCATTGGTTATGCGGCAGAGTCGAAAGAGGGAGAAGATATAGCGATTCCAGATACCCCACCCATGACTAATGATTTAATTTCACAGTTTGACGTCGGAGAAGCGATGGCAAGCTTATATATCCCATCGCTTAAGAGTAAATATGAGACGTACTGGGGTGCCGATGATGCTACTTTAAAGCGTGGTGTAGGCATGTACGTTAGTGAGTGGACAACCACTCCGGATGAAAAAGGACATACCGTTTTAAGTGGACATAGAGATACGGTTTTTTCGGAGCTAGGTGAACTAGAAACTGGTGAACAGATGTTTTTGGAATACGAGGATCGTCGTTATGAATATGAGATCGAGAAAATATGGATAACGGATGCAGATGATTTAACTGTTATTGTGAAGAAGGATATTGCTACGCTAACGTTGACTACGTGTTATCCATTTCAATACTTTGGAGCTGCTCCAGACCGTTATATTATTCAAGCAGTGTTGGTTGATATTCAAGATATGTGATGAAGAGTGGCTGATAGCCGCTTTTTTTGTGCGTAATTCGTTTTAATTATTCCTTTATGTAAAGGGAGTTTGACGTAAAGTGGGTTTTACATTAAACTTGATACGGAGGCAATCTAATGCGCAATTACATAAAAGACTTACGAAAGCAACATCAACTCTCTCAGGAAAATCTAGCAGATTTAGTGAACGTATCACGTCAAACAATCATCTCAATTGAAAAAGGCCGATATAACCCATCTTTACCCCTTGCAATACGAATTGCTCAGTCGTTTGGTACACATGTTGAAAATGTTTTTGAAATAGAAGAGGGGGATTAACATGAAAACAAAGTTGGATCAAAAAACAGCACGTGTTTTATTCATTGGGACAGGAGTATTTGCGCTAAGTATAGCGGTCTACATAACAATTATTAATATAATAGAAAATGGAACTATATTAGGAATGAGTTTCTGTTAATTACAACTGGAATTGTAAATCTATCACTTGCGTATTTGTATCCTCATTTTCAAAAAAATGATGAGCGAACAAAAATGATCAAACAAAAAGGACTCTCGTATACATATGGATTCACGCTTATATATGGAATATTACTTCTAATCGTATTACAGAATGATATAGTAGCAATAACTGCATTTCAAATGTTGACTGTGATAATGTCACTCGTTATCACAACTGCATTTATTTCGTTTGTTAGCATCGTGAAAAAATACTAATTATTTCCTTATCTCCTGTTAGCGGACCCAAGTGGTCCGCTTTTTTGTTGTTCAAAACGTAACAACTATTTTTGAAAAGAATAACCCTCACATCGGTTGTCTACAGACATAAAAAAAGGCGACCATAATACAATGACATACTAGACAACATTTCAGTATTGTTTTTTCTCTATACAGTTTTCGTTTAAACATGCATTGTTGGAAGGAGTAGTTAAAAATGAGTGGAGTTGTAATTGAGGGGCGACGTATTGGAGAAGGCAACAAGCCTTTTATCATTGCAAAAACATCTGATATTCATCAACAATCACTTGGTCGAGCGATTGCCCTTGTTGATGCAGCAGCAGACGCTGGGGCACATGCTTTTAGTATTCAAACATATAAACCAGGGGCAATGACACTTAATCTTAAGCGCGATGAATTTATGGTGGAAAATGAAAATGAACGTTCAGGAGGGAAATCGCTTTATGAACTATATGAAGAAGTACAGATTCCTTGGGAATGGCACGAGCAAATCTTTGATCGCTGTCGAAAACGGAGAATGATCCCTTTTAGTACACCCTATGATGAAGAGTCTACTGATTTTCTTGATTCCTTAGGTGTAGGTTGTTTTAAGATTGCTAGTCTTGAAAATACAAATTTGCCTCTGCTCCGATATGTAGCACAGAAAGGTAAGCCACTGATTGTGTCAACTGGAATGGCAACTCTTGCCGAGCTTGATCAATTAGTATCGACGGTCCAAGAGGAGGGGTGTAAACAACTTATCTTATTAAAGTCCACAAGCAGTTATCCTGCAAATGCCGCAGGTGCACACCTACGAACGATTCCTCATATGAAGCATGCATTTAATTGTGAAGGTGGACTATCAGATCGTACTATTGGAGTAGGTACGGCAATTGCGAGCATTGCTTTGGGAGCAAGTGTCATTGAAAAGCTTTTTACGCTAAACCGTACTGATGCTGATTCTGCCTTTTCTTTGGAGCCTCAAGAGTTTAAGCATTTGGTTGAGGAAAGTGAGAGGGCATGGCGTTCATTAGGAAGGGTATCTTACGGCCCGACCCTTTCAGAAGTATCATCTTTACAATATAGGAGATCGCTTTATATCAGTGAAGACGTTCAAGCAGGTGATGAGCTTACTAGAAAAAATTTACGTGTCATCCGTCCAGGTCTTGGTCTTGAACCAAAATATTATGAGCAAATCATTGGCCGTAAAATTAAACAAGATGCAAAAAAAGGAACGCCGTTTAGTTGGAAGTTGCTTTTAAATTAACCTAAATGCCAACTCGTTTTTTTAACGTGTTGGCATTTCATTTATTCATTCCTAAAAGGAGTTTTTACCTTTTTAAAAGAATAAGTTTAGTTATAAGAGGGAGTGATAAAGTGATTAATGAATTAACTCGTGAGAACTTTTATAAATGTAGGAAAATTGCACAAACTGACATGCGTATAATGGAAGCTCTCGCGGTTATTAACGGAGGAAATCCAGGTAGAATTTTCGTTGATCGCTGCGATTACCCTTCAGCGGGAATGATTTGGCTTGGTAATAATGATGGTTTTTTGTTTGTAGGTGACGAACAAAATTCATTGTTTCTGTCTGAAATGAATCGTTTTATTAGCGAGTCAATTACTCCAGAGGCACAGAAACAAGGGCTAAATTCGTTTGAAGCGATTCCAACGCACCCTAAATGGAACAACACAATAGAGAAGATGTTCTCTGATCGCAAGCTAGAAAGCTGGCAACAGCGTGTCTATCATTTGGAAGAGAGTCACTATCGTAAAGATCTTGAGCCAATTTTGAATGATCAATATAAGGTACGTAAAATTGAGCATCAATTATTAGTAGAGGAAGATGAATTGTTCGAGAACCATGATTTCTTAAGCGAAACGATTCATCAGTTTTGGGCATCAACAGAAGATTTTCTTGAAAATGGGTTTGGTTATTGTGTGGTAGATGATAAACGGATAGCAAGCATTTGTTACAGTTCATTTGTTGTAGGAGATACACAAGTGATTGGAATCGAAACATTACCTGACTATCAACAAAAACGTTTAGCTGCGAAAACAGCTCATGCATTCGTTCAAGAATGTTTTAAAAGAAAGATGACCCCTTATTGGGATTGTATGGAAGAAAATGTTGGTTCTTGGAAAACAGCTGAAAGCTTAGGGTTTACTATAGATTTTGATTATAAAGGCTATATGTTTTCGTTTGAAAAGGAGTTATGAGTTTTTGCTTAAACCAAGTGTGTTTAATTTTGAGACTTAGATAATTATATTAGGAAAGAGTCTTAATAAAAAATGGAGGCATAACGTTTAAGTTCTGATCGGAAAATTTGAAAATTGAATAGAGAGACAGGCTACCGGAATGAAAAGGGGGTAAGCAATGCTAAAACGAACGATACATTTAGTTCAAATTCTGTTATTACTTTTTATCATGTTTGTATGGATTGTTTCTCTAAGTGATAATGGAACACAGCAAAATCAGCCATCTACAATAATCAATGGTGTATATGGTTTTCTTTTATTCCTGTGGATCGCAACGTATGTAATACAAATCAGTTATAAAAAATGGTTTGTGAATATACTTTGTTGGGCTGCCTTTATTAGCTTTTATTTATTCTTATCCCTATATGGCATCAATTCATTAAATACGTATTTCTATTAATAATAATAAACAGAACCATCACATTGGTGATGGTTCTGTTTATTATTCTGGTTTTGGTTGTTTTCCGAAGAAGCCACCTTCTCCGCCACGCTCCAAAGGACCATTTCTCATCAAGAGAAAAGTGAAAAGCAGTCCAATGATTCCAAGCCCACCGGTGATATGCACAAAGGAAAGGTAATTCATAACAATAAATTCAAAAAAGCGACCTAAACTACCCAAGGTTATATATGAGATGAGGCCAATACCTACTATCGTAGCGACAATCATTGTTCGAAGTGTTCCGAGGTAAAACCAAAGAGAGCTCATCGCTGTACCTACCCCAAATAAACACGTACACCATAGCAGATCAATCCAAATATAAAAAAGAGGATTTGTACTTTCACCCAAGTCAGCCATGTGAAAAATCGTTCCCATGCTATATCCGTGATCAACTAAGAATTGATTAAGGAAATAGAGGCTATTTATGAGCAAAACGCTTGCGACAATCAAGATAGCACCAGCTGAAAAAACGGCCAATAGAAACTGTTTTCTCGTGCCCCCTAAGGCAAGTGTGAATTGATAAGGTTTATTGTAAAAGAAAAATGGATAAAGCAGCAACATGCCATAAAACGGACCAAAACTTTGTCCAGCATTAAACACTTCATCTGCATTTGCAAAGACGCCTAAAAGAAAATAGACGATGGATAAGACAATGGTTATACCACCGATCATGAAAAACTGAATACGGAAATCTTCAAACACAAGTCGAAACGGTCCTTTAAATGTATTCATTTCCTTGTCACTTCCTTTTGTGTCGTGTTTACTAGATAATCTTGCAAAGGTGCTTTCTCAACCGTGACGCGCGACTCTTTGGCATGTTGTTTCCATGCTTCAGTGTATATTTCATCAAGCATGATGTTTAATTGATTGCCAAGACTCCTTTCTTCTAAAATCTTGCTACTACCTATAAATGCTCGTACCGCTTCTGCTTCGCCAGTTACAAGAATTCCCTGCATTTTAAGCTTTTCGGTTTCTTCATAGCGAGTAATTGTTTTTTGGTCAACAATAGCAATTTTTTCACAAAGTGGTTCAATCTCATCTATATGATGTGTCGATAAAAGAATAAGACGTGGGTGCTCCTCAAACGTATCAAGCAATGCATCATAAAACTGTTTACGCATGTGAGCATCAAGTCCATTTGTTGGTTCGTCCATAACTGTAACTGGTGCTTTGCTTGCGAGCCCAACTGTAATTTTAATCATTGTTTGCATCCCTTTTGAAAACTTCCTAATCTTCTTCTTCCGTGGAAGTTCAAATAAGTGAATGAGTTCATCTGCCAATTGTTGATCCCAGTTCTCGTTGAAATAAGATCCGAATCTTAGAGCATCATTTACATTCCAGAGATCAGAAAATGGCTGGTTTTCCTGCATGTAGGTAACGTGTTTCATCGCTGCGCTATTATTGTATGGGACGATACCGTCGATTAAGATGTCCCCTTGACTTTGTTGCTCAAGCCCGGAAATTAGTTTCATCAAGGTGGTTTTACCAGCCCCATTCCTTCCCCACAAACCAGCGATGATTGGCTCCTTCTCAACTAGTGATACATGTTTTAATGCTTCCGTTTTTCCATACGAAAAGGATACATCGTTTAACTTAATCATTATTCTCCCCCTCCAAAAAGTGAATGATTTCTTGTGTAGTTAGTTTGATACGGCGTGCTTCAACAAGCATAGGTTTTACATAATGTGTGTAAAAGTCGTTTTTTCGTTCAGTTAACAGTTTGCTTCTCGCTCCTTCTGCAACAAACATGCCAACTCCCCGTTGTTTATAAACAAAACCAGCATCAACAAGAGTTGTTAGTCCTTTTTGAGCCGTAGCTCGATTTACTTGATAAAACTTTGAAATGTCAGTAGTAGAAGGTACTTGATCGCCTTCATGAAGTATTCCTTCCACGATATCGTCGGCAATCATTTCAGCGATTTGTTGGAAAATCGGTTTAGAATCATTAAAAACGGCCTTCACAGAGAACTCCTTTCTATACATGTTGGTATGTTGATTAGTCGTGTAATCAACTATACAATCTTAATGTAACTTTGTAAATAGAAAGGAACTATAATTTTTGTTTTTGAGAGGATGCTGTAGCAAATTCTGTGTTGGATTGATCAGGTTTCTATGGAATAAGTTTTTTCTAACGATATCTTCACAAAATAGGAATAATGAAGATTTCATATCATAGTAGTATGCTAAATCGTCCTATTTGAGGTGATGGCAAAATGGATGAACTAGAATCAGTTATGGAGCTAAGAGGGCAAGGTAATTGGGAACGAGCCAATAAAGAATTAATTCATCTAATTAAGAGAAACCAAGAAGACGGATGGTTCCATTATTTATATGCTTCCAATTGCGACATGATGGGGTTAGAAGAACAGGCATTGCCTTATTTTAAAGCTGCAATTCGTCTCGGCTTAGAAGACGCTGACTTAAAAGAAGCTTATTTAGGACTTGGAAGTAGTTACCTGGCGCTTGATAGACATAATGAAGCAGAGGAGGTGCTTTATAAAGGTAGCAAGCGATTTCCAGAATGCGAAGCGTTAAAGGTATTTTACGCGATGGCATTACACACTTTGGAAAGATATAACGAGGCGGCAGAATTGTTGCTTTCTTGTATTGTGCGTACATCTAGTGACGAAAGCATACGTGCTTACAAAGAAGTCATATATTACAATACATTAAACTCAAGTAAACATAAGAAACATAAGTAAAGAGCTACTTTCTCACGTTGGTTTGATAACCAACGTGTTTTTATTGTCAAAAGGCGTTTTAAGTTTAATAAAGGAAGGCTATAGGAAGATAAATAGTTGAATATGGTTAGGAGAGGAAGTATGTCAGTTCAACATTGGGGTTTAAACGTGCCAGAAGGGATTGATTATGCAGTGGCAATTCTTATTTGTATGTGCTTATTCACCTTTTTTTAAAAAAATATAGGTCTAAAAACAATTATGTAAGTTGTTAGTTGTGAGTTTAAGTTGCCACGATAGTGAGTTATATATCTTTTCTCATTGTAATGATTTCCTTCGTTACCACAAAACTGTATATTTGAGGTGCCAGCAATCGATTTCATAGAACATTCATTGGCACTATGAGGAAGTTTATAAAGGATAAATAAAAACGGTTGAACCTTTTTATTTATCCTTTTTTGTCTTTTTAACTTTTAAGATCACATAAATAACTGTACGTAAGCTACAGTAGGTATTTATAATAGAATCGTGTGGTTGCTCTTTTTTATTATAAAATCTATTAATCTACTTATTTATGTTTACACCAATTCAAAATAGGGTATTAAGCAATATTTGTAGTTTCTAAACATAGAGGAGGGGAATTGTGAAGAATTGCTCAATATGGATCATCAGCTTTCTTGCTGTTATGTTTCTTGTTTTTGGATTGTCCGAACAAGAAAGAGTACTTGCTGTTGACGTACAAGTAGGCGTGGTTCAATCAGACAGTCCGTTAAATGTAAGGAGTGCTAAATCAACAAATGGACCAATTATCGGACAGGTTCATCCAGGAGAGCGTATTGAATTTATAAGTTTAGATGATGATTGGGCCCAAATAACTTATCGTGGTCAACTTGGTTATGTAAGCTCGGTTTTTTTAGGAACTGATAGTACGCAAGTTGATAAGGAAACGGCATTTTACCAACCTGTAAATGGAACGATAACAGCTTCAGAGGGGCTTAATGTTCGCGTTTCCCCCGATTCCAAAGCAGATGTCGTTGGCAAACTTACTTTTGGGGAAAAAGTTGAGTACATACAAGTTAATACTGATTGGGCACAGGTGACATACAACGGCATACTTGGCTTCATACATATGAATTATTTATCAACTGAACCCATTTCCACCACCCAATCAGATAGTGAAGTCGAATCATTTTCTACATTGTCTCAAAACATACGTGTTGTTCTTGACGCGGGCCATGGTGGTCATGATCCAGGGGCAGTTGTTCAAGGAGTCCAGGAGAAAGACATTGTTTACGAATATAAAGCACAAATAAAGCAGACGCTTGAAGCCGATGGAATTGAAGTAATTGAAACCCGGTCAAATGACGAGTTTGTTAGTTTAGCAGAGAGAGTCTCATACGCTAACCGTAACAACGCAGATCTTTTTTTAAGTATTCATGCGAATAGTTACAGTGATGAACGTGTAAATGGTTTAGAGACTCATTTTTATTCTTCCAGTCGTGAAGCTCAGATTATTAATACTGAGTTAAGGAACTATAGTTCGAATAACAATAGAGGTGTTTATCAATCAAACCTACAAGTTCTCCGCAATGCCACTGTACCCGCGGTTTTGGTTGAAATCGGTTATATGACTAATGCAAACGAACTCTACCTGCTCCAATCGAAGAAGCATAGGGCTGAAGTAAGTGAAGCGGTAAGACGAGCAGTTAAGCAGTTGTAATAAAAAATCAAGTAGCAGGGAACTGATCCCACCGCTACTTGATTTTTTATACTAATTATTTACTCTGTTCACCTTTATTAGTAGTAGGTAAACGGGACTAAACTCAATGAAACAAAAAGAAAGCGTTGACATGTATACTAGTACGCATTTATAATTTAACCAATTCGAATATAGTAAAGAGCTGAGGAATATGAAGAAAATTTCTGTTGAACGTAAGACATTAGCAGGAGAAGTGTACCAATACCTCTATAATATGATCATCACGCTTAAATATAAGCCGGGTCAAATGATTTTTGAAAGTGAAATTGCCAACGAATTAGGAATGAGTCGGACACCTGTAAGGGAAGCGATTCACTTACTTTCTTCGGAGGAGTTTTTACGAATCATCCCACAAAAGGGTATTCAAGTACAGTATATATCTAAGAAAAAAGTACAGGAATCTTATCGTGTTAGAGAAAGCCTTGAAATTACTGCTTTTAGAGAAGTTGCAGAAAAGTGGGATGGGAATTTACCAGAAATGCATGTGTATAAAATGGACTTACTGTCCATTATCGCTAAACAACGTCAATCTGCCCTATCAGATGATGTAGACGCATTTTATCAGTACGATGAGGTTTTTCATGACAAAATACTTGATATATGTGGCAACCATACATTAAGTGGCATCGTTAGACAAGTTCGAGGGCATGTAAATCGCATGCGTTACCTTGAGTTTTTTGAAACAAGACAAATGGACCGAATTATTGATGACCATGAGCAAATGGTTGTTTTAATTGAAACGAATCAAGCTGATGAAGTAGAAACGTTGTTAATTAACCATTTACGTAAAATCTCAAGCTACTATGAGGAAATTATGAAAAAATATGCTGAGTATTTTGACGCTCATATCTGAACATGAGGTATGAGTGTTTCATTAAAAACAAACTTGTATACTAGTATAATTGGAGGTAGACGATGAGAATTGCAGTTCTTGGTTTAAATCATGGATATACGTTTGCAAGTGAAGCATTAAAAATGAAAGGGCTTACCCTTGTTGCGGTAGCTGGCAATGATCAATTGGCAATGAATCGATCAAAGGAACTTGGCGTTACTCATTATCAGGATTACAAACAATTAATTGATGAAAATGAACTTGACGGTGTTATTATCACCTTACCAAATCGTTTGCATAAGGAAGCTGTTTTTTATTGTGCTGATCGTGGTATTCATTGCTTAGTTGAAAAGCCTATAGCTGATGAAATTGAACAAGGAAAGGAAATGGTTTCATATTGTCAAGAAAAGCAAGTTAAACTTTTAGTTGGCCATCATCGTCGTTTTTCAAGTCAAATGAAGCAATTAAAAACATTACTTGATGAAGGAATTATAGGCGATTTAATTGGCGTCAATATGGTGTGGGTTCTTGCAAAAGATCGACCTTATTTTGAAGCGGAATGGCGTATCAATGCAGGAGGTGGTCCCTTGTTGATTAATGGCATTCATGATATAGATAATTTGCGCTATGTAACAGGTCTTGATATTGAAAGCGTTTACGCGATCGGAAAGAATAACATTAGAGGAAATAAAGTTGAGGATTCAGTATCAGCTGTTCTAGAGGCATCAAATGGTGCAACCGTAAATTATTACTTATCTGATGGAATTCCATCTCCTTGGTCTTATGAATTTAATTTGAAAGAGAACGCTAAATACCATTTTTATGATGAGGATTGTTATTATTTCTTCGGAACAAAAGGAAGTTTGGCTTTTCCAAGTTTTCGGCTATTTACGTATGCTGATGATGCCTATGGATGGGAGCATCCGCTAGTAAAAAGCAACTTTTCAACAATGGAAAAGCTCGATCCGATTGTTGCTGAATTAACCCATTTTATCAAGGTTCTAAAGGGAGTTGAAGAGCCTCTCGTTACCGGACAGGAAGGTGTGAAGACCTTAGAAGTGTTAGAGGCGATGCGACGCTCATTGGTAGAAAAAAGACGAGTTGAATTAAATGAGGGAAGTAGTGTAAAGGGTTAGATTACGTATTTCTTTGCTCTTCATTCTTTCGTTTGTGAAAGAGGGGATTAAATGAAACCGTTTTATAAGTTAACAATACCAGCATCCATCATTTTTATATGCTCGGCATGTAGCTTAGGGTCAGCAGCAGAAGAGTCAACAATCATGAGAATTGGCAATGCAACACCAAGTGATCGCTCACTTAGTCAGGCAATGTTTTTATTTGCTGACAGATTAGAAGAAGAAACAAACGGATCAATTGTGGTAGAAGTATATACAAACAGTCAAATTGGTGGTGACCGGGAACTATTTGAAGGCATGCAGTTAAATACAATTCAGGCTGCAACAATTTCTACAGGTCCAATTGCTCAATTTGCAGATTCCTTTAATGTCTTTGAATTACCTTTCCTTTTTACAGATGAAGAAGAAGCCTACCACGTACTAGATGGTGATGTTGGTAGAGGTTTGTTGGATGAACTTGAACAACAGAATGTCATTGGCCTAAATTATTGGGAAAACGGGTTTAGGATGTTGAGCAATGATATCCGAGAAGTACACTCACTCGAGGACATTGCAGGTCTCGACATACGAACATTAGAAAATAGGTGGCATCTCCAGTTATGGCGTGAACTTAACGGCAATCCGACACCAATGAATTATGGAGAATTATACATAGGCCTTGAACAAGGAACGGTAAATGGTCAAGAGAATCCAATTGGCAACGTCGTTAATAGTCATTTTTATGAAGTACAACGGTATTTGACAACAACGAATCATATTTACAATGCCAGTCCATTCATGGTGAGCAAACCGTTTTGGGAGTCAATAACTGAGGAAGAACGTCAAGCAATCATTCAAGTAGCGAATGAAGTACAAATTGAGCAAAGAAAAGCGAATCAGCAAGAAGCTGCTAATAGCGTTCAATTTTTAGAAGAGCAGGGAATGACCATTACTCATTTAGAGGAAGAAGAGATAGATCGGTTAAGGGAAGCTACCGAACCAGTTCGAGATCGCTATGAATATGAGTATGACAACGATTGGCTGGAACAAATCCAACAAGCTGTCGAAGAGATCGAGTAGGAAAGGAGGAACTAGATTGAAAGTTATCCGTTATTTGGATCGATATTTAGAGGAGTTTATTCTTGTTGTCATCCTTGGTGTTATGGTTCTATCCATTTCCGCTCAAGTTCTCATGCGTTTCTTATTTGGATCTTCTATTGGCTGGTCAGAAGAATTGGCTAGGTATTGCTTTATCTGGCTCGTGTTTATTGGCGTGAGCTATGGTGTGAAAAAACAACGTCATATAAAAATTGATGCGATTTTACTTTTATTCAATGAAAAAGGCAAGGTCGCTTTGAACATGATTGTGAATCTGCTGTTTTTTTCTTTTGCTGTTTTCTTACTTTTTTACGGAGGTGCGATGGCGATACAAATTTTGCAATGGGGACAAACAACTCCTGCATTAGAGTTGAAAATGGGATTTGTTTACTTAGCTGCACCAATTGGTATGCTTCTTACATGCGTCAGAATAGGACAGCAGTTTGTTAAACAAGTTCAGTACTTAAGAGGAATGAATCCACAAATTGAGGCTGGCGACTCAGAAATAAGTAATAAACCAACAATCGCCTCAGGTGGAGAAAGATAGGGGGACTTCGCATGACAGCGGCTGTGCTATTTGGAAGTTTTGGAACATTACTTTTGTTAAGCGTACCAATCGGAATTGCACTAGGTCTTGCTTCGCTTCTTGCATTGATCTACACGGGAACGATGCCATTGGAGTTTCTGGCACAGGCACTCATTACGTCGATTGACTCGTTTCCTATTATGGCTGTCCCGTTTTTTATCTTAGCGGGAGAAATTATGGGAAAAGGAGGGTTATCGAAACGACTGTTTGGACTCGCAGAGACACTGGTTGGCAATTTAACAGGTGGTGTTGCAATGGCAACGATTGTTACCTGTCTATTTTTCTCTGCTATTTCCGGTTCTGGTCCCGCTACAGTTGCAGCTGTTGGAGGAATGATGATTCCGGCAATGGTCTCGATGGGATACGATAAACGATTTGCGACAGCGCTGGTTGCTGCTGCAGGAGCACTTGGTGTAATTCTTCCACCAAGTATTCCAGTAATTGTGTATGGAGTAACAAGTGGTGTTTCAGTTGGGGACTTGTTTATTGCTGGTATCGTGCCTGGCATTATCGTTATGATTGCCTTGATGGCATATGCGTTTTATTTCTCAAAAAAGAAAGGGTATAGCGGTAGTGGAAAACCTTTTTCATTTAAACGTATAAGTAAAGCAGCATGGGAGGCAAAGTGGGCATTACTAGTTCCAGTCATTATTTTAGGTGGTATTTACAGTGGGTTCTTTACTCCTACGGAAGCAGCTGTGGTAGCCGTTATGTATGGATTGTTAGCAGGCATTCTTCTGTACAGGGAATTAAAGTGGAGTCACCTTTATGAAATATTTAGAAGTTCAGCTTTAACAACGGCAACGATCTTACTAATCATTGGAGCGGCTACGGCGTTTGGTCGCATAATGATTATTGAACAAATACCAGCTCAGATCGCAAATGGAATGCTAAACATCTCAGATAATCCATTTATTCTTATTACGCTTATTTCACTGATGCTTTTATTAATTGGAACGATTATGGACACCACTGCAGCAATTATTATTTTTACACCACTACTTGTGCCAGTGGGAATGGAGCTAGGTTATGACCCGATTCACTTTGCAATGATTGTTATTTTAAATTTAGCGATTGGTTTTATCACACCACCGGTTGGTGTTAATCTCTTTGTCGCGTCGGGTATTTCCGGTCTATCTATCATGTCGTTATCAAAGGCAATTGTCCCATTTGTTTTTGCCATGCTTCTGACATTGATTTTGGTTATCTTCATCCCAGAATTATCATTGCTTTTGCTTGGAGGAGAATAACTTGTGAATAATTTAATTGAATTAGAAGTGATGTTAACTGAGAAGCAAACAGTAGTTGAATTAAGCCAGTGTTTGCAAAGTTATAAGGCTGAAATCTATTTACAAAAGGTTCTAAACGGGGTGGTTCACGAGGTAAACCTGAAGAGTCTATTAGGATTAATCAATGTGAGGTTAAAAAATGGTGATCATGTAACGGTTTTCGCGGAAGGTCCAGAAGCAGCAGGTGCTGTTCAAGCTGTAGCTGCTTTCTTAAGTGGGAAACAAAGATCATGATGATAAAGGAGGAGTTGTAATGAAAGAACAATTTTCACTTGCCCATCTTACTGCACTTCAATGCTCTCCCCCAGAACTAACCTATGTGGCAGCGAGAGCAGGTTATGACTATGTAAGTATACGACCGATCTATATGGGAATTGGGGAAGAACCAAATTATGATCTGGCAAATAAAAAAGAAATGTTCAGAGAGACAAAAAGAGCACTTCAAGAAACGGGACTGAACGTGCTCGATATTGAATTAGCAAAAATTGCTGATGGAATTAACCCCACGCTCTATGAGCCTGCATTTGAAGTGGCCGCTGAACTAGGTGCTAAACACGTACTAAGCAGTATTTGGACAGAAGATCTCTCATTTGCCATAGAGAGCTTTGCATCTTTATGTGATCTAGCAAGTGAATATAATTTGACTGTTGAATTAGAGTTTGTTCCTATCGCTTCCGTTGCAAATCTTAATGATACAATTAATATTTTGCGAACTGTTAATAAGAGCAACGCCGGTTTAATGATAGATGCTCATCATTTCCATCGGTCTGGAGATGAAATTGAAGATTTGAAAAAGGTTCCCACCGAATGGTTTCGTTATTTCCACCTTTGTGATGCAGTAGAGAAAATACCTCGTTCAACAGAAAGGATGACGGAAATCTTACGAGAGGAGAGGCTTTATGTTGGCGAAGGAGGATTGCCACTTATTGAGTTAGTCAATCAAATTCCAACGGTACCTTATTCATTAGAAATTCCGCATTTAAAACGAGTAGATAAATTAGGGGCAGAAGAGCATGCTCGTAGATGTTTGCAATCGGCGAAAACATTTATGGAGCAACGAAAGCAGAGCATTTAAAAATACTAGTATACAAGTGAGTGGAGGGTTTTAAATGGCAGGTAGGAGTGCACTAGAGACGTATAAACAAGGTGGTTCTTGGTGGGAGACGGAAATTAGTGACATTAAGAAGAATGAAATTATCATTCGTGGCAAGCGGATTGAAGATTTGATTGGCAATATTAGTTATAGTCAAATGCTCTATTTCCTTTTATGTGGAAAAGAGCTTACAGATAACCAAGCGAAATTGTTTGAGAGTGTGTTAGTTGCGGGAGCCGACCATGGACCTCGTGCACCATCAATTGCAGCAGCAAGAATGGCAGCTACTTGTGGTGTATCCTTTAACTCAGCCGTCGCAACCGGAGTGAATATGCTTGGTGATGTACATGGAGGGGCAGTTGAAGATGCGATGGCTCTACTTTATGAAACAGAGAGAATCCAGTTAAAGAACGAGCATGCCGTAGCAGATAAATTAAGCGAGTTATTAGAATCGGGTCAAAAGCTTCCTGGATTTGGTCATCAGCTTCATGATAATGATCCAAGGGTGCAGCGACTATACGAACTTTCTCACTTATTGATTGAGAGCGGGGAGATTAGCGGAAATTACTTACGTATCCTTGAAGATTATCGCGGTACAATTTCGTCCATTAAAAATCGCCGTTTCACAATTAATGTTGATGGAATATCCGCCGCAGTGCAATGTGAACTAGGTGTACCAGCAGAAGCGGCAAAAGGTATTTTTTCCTTGTCACGTGGAATGGGGATTGTTGCACACGCCTATGAAGAACGAAAAAATGGGACGCTAATTAAAGGACCTTGTCCAAATGAAGAAAAGCTCGTTCGTTATACAGGTAAACGAGTAGAGGAGAGTGAACAATCATGAAAAAGGCAAGTCCATTTATTAATGGAGAATGGGTCAATGATGAACGGAAATCATTTGAAGTGCGTAGTCCCTACTTAAATGAATTAGTAGGAGTTCAAATTGAAGCGACCACAGCAGAAGTGGAAAAAGCACTTGAAGCAGCATTCACTAACAAAAAAGAAATTGGTAGCATGTCTCCAGCGGCACGATCAAAAATTTTATATAAAGCAGCTGATTTGCTGGAAGAACGTAAAGAGTCGTTTGCGCAAATTATTTCTTTAGAAGTAGGTAAAGCATTAAGAAATACACGTGATGAAGTATCGCGTTCGATTGAAACGCTTATTCAATCGGCCGAAGAAGCCAAACGATTATTTGGCGATACGATGCCTGGTGGTGCTTCGGAGCGAGGGCAAGGTTCAATGGCAATGACTTTTCGTGTACCGGCTGGGGTAATCGCAGCAATCACGCCATTTAATGCACCGTTAAATTTAATTTGCCATAAAGTAGGACCGAGTTTTGCAGCTGGCAATATGACGATCTTAAAGCCTGCTCCGCAAGCACCGTTTATTGCTGTCGCATTAGTCGAACTTTTACTTGAAGCAGGTATGCCATCACAAGCAATTCAAATGGTTCTTGGAGGAAAAGCAACTGGAGAGCAGATTGTTAAGGATGTTCGTACAAACATCGTTTCATTTACGGGAGGAGTGCCGGCGGGAGAACAAATTACCAAGATTGCTGGTATGAAGAAAGTACTACTAGAGCTTGGTGGCAATTCTGCCACGATTGTGCATGATGATGCCAATCTTGAACGTGCGGCGACCCTTGCAGCCAAGACGGGTTTTAGCAATTCAGGTCAAAGTTGTATATCGGTGCAACGAATTTATGTACATGAAACTGTTATTGATTCGTTTATTGAAAAACTAAAAGAAAAAACAGCTGCATTAAAAGTTGGAGACCCAAAAGATGAAACAACAGATATTGGTTGCGTTGTGAATAAACAAACAGCTGAGCGGATTAGCAGCTGGATTAATGAAGCGATTGAAGAAGGCGCGGAGCTTGTGCAAGGAGGAAAAGCACATGGTGCTTCAATTGAACCAACCATTTTACTGAGACCAAAAAAAGAAAGTAAAGTCGTTTGCAATGAAGTATTTGGTCCTCTTGTGAGTGTCATTCCTTATACGGAATTAGATGTAGCTATAACGGAAGTAAATGACTCTGAGTTCGGTTTACAAGCTGGGATATTCTCCAATTCAATGGAGGTTATTCGAAAAGCGGTCATTGAGCTTGAAATGGGTGGAGTTGTAGTCAACGGAACGTCAAATTTCAGGCTTGATCATTGGCCATATGGCGGGATAAAAAATAGTGGAATTGGAAGAGAAGGCCCACGCTTTGCTGTAGAGGAAATGACCGAGACAAAGATGGTCGTGCTACAAGACTTAGTGTAGAAAACCTTATGAAGGGTGGAGAGTTGAGTGGAGGAGCTTTATTTAAAAGGGCCTCGTGCGCTTGAAATACGTGAAGCGCAGCCCTTGCCAGTATTAAAAGAAAACGAAGTGAAAATCCGGTTAATTTACGGGGGGATTTGTGGTTCTGACTTGTCTGTTTATAAAGGTAAGCTCCAATATGCATCATATCCCCTTCGCCCTGGTCATGAAATTATCGGGGAAGTAATTGAGTCAACAGATGTAGGGTTTTCTCCGGGAATGCGCGTGGTCATTACGCCAAATACATTTTGTGGAGAGTGCATCTATTGCAAGGCAGGTAAATCAAATATTTGCGAAAACAAGCGCTCGATTGGTGTGAATTGTGATGGTGGATTTGCGGAAGAAATCATTGTGAACTCACGTTATGTCTTACACGTACCAGATGAGATTAGTAAAGAGGCAGCTATTCTCATTGAACCGTTATCAGTTGTTGTTCACGGGATAAAAAAAGTAGCAATTTCCCCAGGGAAAAAAGTGCTTGTTGTTGGGTGTGGGACAGAAGGATTGCTCGCTACAGCACTAGCTGATTACTTCGGAGGAGAAGTGACAGCTGTAGATATTAACGTTAAAAAATTAGAGCTTTTAAAAGGCTTTAAGAATACAAATGTTTGTCATCCAAGCGAATTAGATCATGCCAGTTTTGATGTTGTAATTGAAGCTGCTGGGACAAAGAAATCAGTTGAATCCTGTTTTACGTATTTAAAACCAGGCGGACAGCTATTATTAATTGGGATTACGCCAGAGGCAACCATTCCTGTTGCTCAAGTTGTGCGTAATGAACAGCAAGTAATGGGGAGCATTATTTATGAATTTCCCGTTGATTTTCAAGCTAGCATTGATTATTTAGCTGATGTCCGGTTTGATCCAACGGTTTTCATATCAGCGATTATGCCATTTCAACGGTATGAAGAAGCATATGAAATGGCGTTAAGTGGAGACTATGCAAAAATTGTACTTCAATTTAAAGGAGATGCGGTATCATGAAAAAACTCGTTTCAGAACAACTTGTAACGTATTTAGAGACACGTGGAGTCGAATATATTTTTGGCCTTTGTGGTCATACGAATATTGCCGTACTTGCAGAACTTGATAAAAGCCCAATCAAATTTATTAATGTCCGACATGAACAGATTGCTGCTCATGCGGCAGATGGCTATGCACGGGCCAAGAAACAAACATCTGTCGTATTGAGTCATCTTGGCCCAGGACTAACCAATGCAGCAACGGGTGTTGCGAATGCAGCATTAGATTCAATACCGATGGTTGTAATCGCTGGCGATGTACCGAGTCATTATTACGGAAAGCATCCACACCAAGAAGTAAACATGCATGCTGACGGAGCACAGTGGGAGATCTATCGGCCTTTTGTGAAGCGCGCTTGGCGTGTTGACCGTGAAGATCTATTCCCGGAAATTTTGCAAAAAGCATTTCAATTAGCGGAAAGCGGTCGGCCGGGTCCAGTGCTTATATCTGTACCCATGGATATGTTCTCAAAAGAAGTAGAAGTGGAACGGTTTGAACGATTATCACACCATACACATGTGATAGAAAAGCCATCGTTAGATGAAGAAACGGCTGAACGGATTGTGGAAACATTAGCAAATGCAGAGCGTCCGGTCATTTATGCGGGCGGTGGTGTTGTCCTAGCGGATGCTGAAGAAGGATTACGTGAATTTGTTGAACATATGAATATTCCCGTAGCGCATTCGCTTATGGGAAAAGGTGTACTGCCAGATGATCATGATCTAACACTTGGGATGACGGGATTCTGGGGGACGGCATTTATCAATGGTCGGACGAAGAATGCTGATTACTTATTTGGTGTAGGGACGCGCTTTTCAGAGGCAGACTCAAGTTCATGGTATAAAAATGTGACGTTTAATTTCCCTGAAACAAAGTTGATTCATATTGATATTGATTCAAATGAAATTGGCCGTAATTACCCGGTTGAGATTGGTGCAGTTGCTGATTTAAAACGTGCTTTTAAAGCTTTAAATCGTGTTGCAAAACGGCTTTATCCAGATGGAATTGAGCGCAATCAAAGCTTGAAAAAAGAGATCATTCAATACCGTCAAGATTTACACAACAGTATTTCTGAGAATGTAAACAGTACCGCATTTCCGCTGAAACCAGAACGCATATTAGCAGATGTTCGCGAAGTCCTACCAAGAGATGCATACATTACCACCGATGTGGGATGGAATAAAAATGGTGTAGGGCAACAGTTCCCGATTTACACACCGGGTTCCATCTTAACACCAGGTGGCTATGCAACGATGGGATTTGGATCTTCTGCAGCACTTGGGGCAAAGCTTGCTCAACCAGATAAAGTGGTTGTTTCATTAATTGGTGACGGCGGTTTTGGTCAAAATCCAGCTGTTCTTGCAACGGCTGTAGAAGAAAATATTCCTGTGATATGGGTTGTTATGAACAACAGTGCGTATGGAACAATTGCTGGGTTAGAAATGGCTCACTACGAAACCACTTATGGGACATTGTTTAAAAGAGGTGGAGAAACGTATACTCCTAACTTTGCAGAAATTGCCAATGGATTTGGTGTAAAAGGTATTAAGGTGAAGAGTGCGGAAGAATTTAAATCCGTTTTAAAAGAAGCAATTGAAGCAAATGAACCAGTTGTCTTGGATGTAGCAATGAGAAATGAGCCGGTACCAACTGACGGAAGCTGGAATATTAATGATATTTACTCACCAGGTAGCAAGAAATCACACGTCAGTATCCCATAAAGCAAGGAGTGCAAACAATGAAAAAAACACCTTTAGAAGGCGTGAAAATCCTAGACGTAGCAACGATGATTGCGGCCCCATTTGGTACGGCATTGCTTGGTGATTTTGGCGCTGAAGTGATTAAAGTCGAGATTCCAGGACGTGGTGATACGTCTCGAAGTGTTGGACCGTTTAAAGGAGAAGAACCTTTACGCTGGCCAGGTTTATCACGCAATAAGAAATCATTGACACTTGATTTACACCAAGAAGAGGGTGTCGCTATTATGAAAAAACTAGCGGCTACTCATGATATCTTAGTGGAAAATTTCCGCCCAGGAACCCTTGAGAAATGGGGTATTGGGTATGATGTGCTAAAAGAAATTAACCCTGAATTAATTATGATTCGCGTGTCTGGTTATGGACAAACAGGCCCGTACCATAAGAAGGCTGGTTTTGGAACGCCTGCTACAGCGTTTAGTGGGTACACATACTTGCAAGGCTTTACGGATCGCCATCCTGTAAGTCCCCCATTTTCGTTAACGGATTATATATGTGGCATTTACGTCGCATTTGCAGCGGTAACAGCGCTTTATAATCGGGATATTAGTGAAGATGGTAGTGGACAAATGGTTGATATTGCTTTGTATGAGACAGTTTTTCGTATGATGGAGTTCCTTGTTGCCGAGTATGATCAATTGGAAAAAATACGTGAACGTGCACCTGGTCTTGCAGGACATTCTTCACCTTCAGGAACGTTTCAAACAAAGGATGGCCATTGGGTTGTACTTGTAACAAGTACAGACACAACGTTTAATCGTTTGGCAAAAGCTATGGATCGAGAAGATATGTTAACAGATCCGCGCTACCATACAAATGCGCGTCGACTTGAGAACAATGATGAAACAAATCAAATCGTTGAAAAGTGGATTGTGAAGTTACCGCGAGAAGAATTGCTTGAGAAGCTAGACTCGTATGGTGTACCGGTAAGTCCTGTAATGAGTATTGCTGATATTTTCGAGAATGAGCAATATAAAGCTCGTGAAAATATTGTGGAAGTTAAACATCCAAGGCTTGGGACGATTAAAGTACCAGGTGTCGTACCAAAGTTTGAGAAGACGCCCGGTAGCATTCGATCCGTTGCCCCTGATCTGGGTGAAAACAACGAAACCATTTTGAATAGTCTTGGATTCACTGGAGAAGAAATTCAAAGATTTAAAGAAAGAAATGTGATTTAGTGAGGATGGGTTTTGCTACTAACTACAAATTCAAGCGCTTAAATAAAATAAAACGAGCCTCATCATTCGTGATGAGGCTCGTTTTATCGTTAGCTCTCCAATTTATTATGCCAATGAGTGATCCCATCTTCTATCGACTGAAGTGATGTGGAAAAGTAGATGTGCGATTCAAGTTTTCGCGACTATGTTTGGTCAACTTTGCTTAAACCACACCAATTGGCAAGCATAATGGCGTACACTTTTGTAACTTTACGAACACTCTCTAAGTCGACCCATTCATTTACTTCATGAAATTGCCCGCCTTCTGGACCATAACAGATCGCATCAATGTCGTAGTAGAGATGGAAGAATCGAGCGTCAGTTGTTGATGGCAGTGTACGACGCTTTGGGAGTTCGTGAGTAACGTATGTGTGAGCCTTGTCTAGTTCTTGGAACAAAGGAGTGGAATCGTCACTGCAAGAGCCTTCTGCATGAAACCCAAAAAATTCAACATGAGGAGGGTTTGTTTTAAACCATTTATCGTGTTTTGTTTTTTTGATTAACCATTCTTCTAATTCCTTTTTCCGATCATCTATTTTCTCGCCAGGAAGCATGCTAATTCTTCCTTCAATTGTTGCCTTAATGGGTTCATTGGAAGCGAAATCACCTGCCTTAATTGTCCCGATGTTCAAGTTTATTGGTTTTTTTTGTTCAGAGAATGCAAGGTGGGTAACTGTTTTATTAAGTTCATCTTCAAAAGACATTAAAGCTGAGATCACCGTATTGCATTTTTCAATGACATTTGTCTGTTTTTGATTCCAAGCATCTTTTTGGATCGTTTTAATGTTGACGCGGAACCAGAGTGCACCAACTTGCGCGACAGCGGCTTTTAATCCAAATGGTTCAGGAATCAATGCACCCTCTGCACGATAGCCAGCTTCTAACGTGGCAAGTGCCCCATTGCCTGTACGTTCTTCATCTGGAACAATTTGAAGCATAAAATCGGCTTTTGGTATGTATCCAGCTTCTCTAATCGCTTTATAGGCAAACACCATCGCTGCAAGTCCTGCCTTCATATCGGCAACACCACGTCCATAAAGCCGCCCATCTTGCTCATGTGGTTCCCAAGGATCTGATACCCATTCAGAAATAGGTTCTGCACTTACCACATCCGCGTGAGCTTGAAAGATAAGGCTTCGTCCTGCTTCTGGTTCTATTCCTTTTTGGCTTCCAATCACAATATCGCTTTGTTCATAACTCCATTCGGGTGGAGAAAAGCCCGGATGAGAAGCTATCATATCTATATCTGGTATGAATCGGTCCACTTTCATTTTTAAATTTTGAGAGAAATAATCAGCAAGATATAGTTGCATGACGCGTTCACGACCACTAATGGTAGGAAAGCGTACAATCGTTTTTAAAAAATCAAGTTGATCTTGCCATTGTTCATCTATTTTTTTGGTAATCAGTTGTTCGATTGATGTTTCAAGTTTCATTTAGTGAACTCCTTTAAATAAATCAGTAATTGCTTAAGACTTTCCCTTTATGTGAATAAATTAAAACGAGAAAAGAAGGGTATAGCCAATTACTTTCTCGCTAGCTTAGTGAAGAAAACCCTGCAACATCTAGTTTATATGTATTTTGATGATAATGCTAAAGATTCCTTTATTGATTTACTATATATACATAAGAACAGTCTTGTAGCTTTCATATTTTTAGGAGATAAGTTAATGATGAATCTGTTTTTCTTTTTTAACAAATCAGATATCATCCTCATTTATCATTCCTATTAATTAGCCGATAGTATAAATAAATAAGTAAATGGCAAAGGGGATTTATATGTTTCTAAAAAAGAATGCACAACAAGATTCGATATTTATGGATGTGGATATAGAAAAAGGACAAGAAGGCATTGTTGTAACGAACAAAGACGTACAAAGTCAGCTTAAGTTCATTAACCTTACTAAAAAAGATGTGGCGTACATTCAAGTACTGAGTCCAACAATTGAAGAACATATTCTTGAGATTACAAATGCTTTTTATGAGAAGTTGTTAGAACAGCCAGAGATGAATGAATTAATACGCACGTACAGCACTGTAGAAGCATTAAAGAAAACGTTTAACGATCATATTCTTGAATTATTTAAAGGGACAATCAATGAAGAGTTTTTGGAAAAACGAAAACGCATTGCTCTTGCCCATGTAAGAATTGGTCTGAAAACGAGTTGGTATATAGGAGCTTTCTCGCATCTACAATTTACTTTAAACCAAATTATGATAAAACAACTAGATTTAGAAAGTGATAAATTTCTTGCGATCTCTACTGTCGGAAAATATATAAATTTTGAACAGCAGCTCGTACTAGAAGCGTATGAACGAGAAAATGAACGGATACGATTAGCTTTTTCGGACAAGCGGGATCAATACATTCATGAGGTCCGTAAGGCCGTGCGAGATATTAGTCAAATAGCTGAAGAGACTGAAGAAACGGCAAATAAAGCAGCTTTACAATCGCAAGACATTCAAGCGCTTACAGTTGCTGGTGGAAAAAATGCTGCGTCTTCATTGAATGTTTCTGAAAAAGGCAAGGATCAGCTTCTGAAGCAAAATAACCAGATGGAGAGCATCTATGTAGATACAGAAAAAATTGTTACACGAATGGATGAGCTATTACGTCTTTCTGATGGAGTAAAAGAAGTAATTGACATTGTTAAGCGAATTGCAGATCAAACAAATTTATTATCTATTAACGCTAGTATCGAGGCAGAGCAGGCTGGAGAACGTGGAAAAGGATTTGCGGTTGTTGCCTCGGAGATTAGGAAATTATCAAATCAAACGAAAGATTCTACGAAACGTGTGTCTGATTTAGTTAATACGATGAATGAACAGAGTACATCTGTAGGGAAATCAGTTAGTAAAGTAATGGAAGCGGTAAAGTCAGGGGCAGAGGGTATGAAGGCTACAGCAGAACGGTTTGATTTGATTGTTACGTACGTTGAAGAAAACCGCAGCCAATTCACAAATATAGAAAAAAGCGTTTCAGAGCTGACAAATTTGATTAACGAACAATTGGTAATTACTGTCTCTTCTGCTTCACAAGCTGTAAATCAATTATCCACGAGTTCAGTTTCTTTTGAAGAGAATGTAGAAAAAATGATCCATGCATAGAGAAGGAAAGATGAACAAACTATCATTTTACATCTTTATTTGATGTTTCTTTGAGATCAGGGTAAATGAATCTTGAAGGGAGGCATCTGGAATGAAACAACAAAAAAGTTTTATAAAAGGTTTAGTCATTGGTTTGCCTCTTTCGGTTGCACTATGGGTCGGAATGATTGGATTAATAATCGAATGGATATAAATGAGGCTAAGACAGTTGCAGTTAGATGATCGGTTTGTGTGGACTGACTAATAATTTCAATAGAGTGCAAAGTTAGCTATAAAAATAAAAATAAAAAACCGAGCCCAATAGAGAGACTCTCTATTGGGCTCGGTTTTTATTAGAGTTGCGACGAAAATAGAAGAAAGGACTCTTTCTTTACATCAAATCGTAACGTATTAAGAGAGTGTCCAGTATTTAAATCGTTAAAAGGTTGGTTAGAGAATTGTTCTGGCAGTTTGATCGTAGCCGTTTCTGTACCGCGATTTAAGACGAACAACATTACTTCTTTTTCCGTATAAGTAGAATACATGAGTACGTCTGTATCTTCTACTTCGTGGAACTGAATGCGATCATAAGTACCAAAGGCAGAATAGGTCGTGCGCCATCTAATTAATTGTTTAACAAACGCATGCATCTCTCGATCTTGTTGTTGTTCATCCCAGATCATACAAGCTCGGCAGCCAGGATCATTACCGCCTGCCATACTAATCTCGTCTCCATAGTATATACAAGGCGTACCTGGAAAAGAAAACATCATAATATATTGAAGTTTGACGAGCTCCTTGTTGTTACTACTCTCTGTTAAGATACGTGCTGTGTCGTGGCTTCCTAGCACATTGAATTGTACGGCATTTACCGGATTTGGATAACTGTTCAAATGCCTTGTCAATGTGTGTGTGGTTGTTACCGCTGATTTGCCACGAAGAATGAAGTTTTGAATGGCATCGGTAAAAGGATAATTCATCACGGCATCAAACTGATCTCCTTTAAGCCATTCACTTGAATGGTGCCAAATCTCCCCAAGTATATAAACATCCTCTTTAATATTCTTTACTTGGTTGCGGAATTCACGCCAAAAGGAGTGATCCACTTCATTTGCTACATCTAGACGCCAACCATCAATATCAAATTCCTCAATCCAATAGCGTGCTACTTTTAGAAGGTATTCTTTTACTTGAGGATGAGCTGTATTTAATTTAGGCATTGAACCAACGAAAGCAAACGTTTCATAGTTTGGTTTATCTAAACGAGAATCGAGTGGGAAGCTGTGGGGATGAAACCAAGCTGCGTACTTTGAGTCTGCTCCCTTTTCTAGAACATCTTGAAAAGGCGGAAAGTAGTAGCCACTATGATTAAATACAGCGTCCAGCATAATACGAATATTTCGCTTATGACATTCAGTTATAAGGGTTCGGAGCGTTTGTTCATCTCCAAACTGTGGATCAAGTTGAAGATAGTCAATGGTGTCGTATTTATGATTTGAGAACGCTTTAAAAATAGGGGTGAGATAAATACCTGTTATTCCTAAGTCCATTAAATAATCAAGGTTGTTAATAATTCCTTGCAAATCTCCACCAAAAAAAGAATCTTGCTTCGGTTCTTCACTTCCCCAAGAAAGTGTTCCTTCTGGATTCAGATGGGGTTGGCCATTCGCAAAACGCTCTGGAAAAATTTGATACCAAACAGTATCCTTAACCCAGTTTGGAGGAGAGAAACGTTCATGATTGTGTAAGTAAGGCAAACAGAAATAGGGAGCTATATGCGTTGGTGCTTCGGAATAAAGACCTCGCTCAGTATAAAATGTCTCTTCTGATCCAGAAATTAAGTGAAAGCCGTACCGGACGCGTGAATGGGGAAGGTAAATGCCCTTTATCCAATAGTCATATGTACCATCGGTCCCTACAAGATCCATATTGATTTTTTGTGACTGCCATGAACCATTTGACCATTCATATGGATCACCATAAATTAAGTAAACAGAATCGATATCATTTGCAGCGGTTTGCAGACGAATAACTACTTGATGGTTGCTAGTGCCATATAATTGATGATGTTGTTGAGTGTGTATGATGCCAGCCTCGTTCATTGGAATCCTCCTCAAAAAATTGAATTTGTAGTTAAATCATAGTTAAGGTATGAACCAGAGTCAATCATTTTTGCAAACGATTTCTTAAATTATTATTTAGGTATTGTTTATTCTTATTCGTACATATATACTAAGTGTGAAATCCTAATGCAATTATTATATACAAATATGCAAACGTTTGCCCGTTAAAGGGTGTAATACGTAAAAGGGAGGGTTATAGATGAATAAATGGAAACAAAGTATAAGTGTGTTGGCAGTAATCGGATTGCTTGGGGCTTGTGGTCCAGACCGTACAGGGGTTGTAGATGAATTAGAACCAGAGGAAGCAACAGAAGCAAATAAACCTGACTCATTAAGCATTTGGGTAAATGATGATGAACGGTCGCTTGTTGCTTATCGAGAAATAGGGGATCAATTCGAATTGGAAACAGGGATTGAAGTGCGTATTACACCTTTCAGTATGGGCGATCAATTGGAAGCGATGTCATTAGATGCTCCTGCGGGTGGTGGACCTGACCTCTTTTATCAACCGCATGATATGGTTGGAAATATTACTTTACAAGGACTCGCAGCAGAGATTGAATTAACGGCTGAAGAACAAGCTGGTTACATTGATGGTTCTTTGGAAGCGCTTAGCTATGAAGGCGAATTGGTTGGTATTCCAGCATCGGTAGAAACCTATGCGTTATTTTACAATACCGATATCGTTGAAGAAGCACCAGAAACAGTCGAGGAGTTAGAACAGTTAGGGGAATCCTTTACAGATTCGAATGCAGATGAATATGGGTTCTTGTTGGAGTCGAGAGAGATGTATTTTTCTTATCCACTTTATGAGGCGTATGGTGGATATATTTTTGCTGAAGAAGGCGATGAATATAACACACAAGATATTGGGCTCGATAATGAAGGGGCGATTGCAGGCGGAGAATTAATGCAAAGCTGGTATGAAAAAGGATATTTGCCTCATAACTTAAACGCCGATATTTTGAACGGGTTGTTTTTGGATGGAAGTGTCGGAGCAGTTTTCTCTGGCCCGTGGAACATTGCTGAATACGGAAATACGCTTGGGGAATCAGTTAAAACAGCACCATTGCCAACGATTAATGGAGAGCATATGACATCACTCGCGGGAGTAAAAGCATGGATGGTGAATGGTTATAGCGACCATATCAGCTGGGCAAAAGAACTCGCTTTATTTATGACAAACGAAGAAAGTGCTAACACTTTTTTTGAGCACACACGTGAAATCCCAGCACGGGCTGAAGTGAACTTAGACGAGGAGCTCTATGACGGCTTTGTTGAGCAGCTTGAATATGCCTACTTTATGCCAAATGTACCAGAAGTATCAGCTGTGTGGGGCCCAATGGGCGATGCCAACGTTTTTATATCGCAAGGTGAAGACGTAGAAGATGTCTTAACGGAAACGGTTCAAATGATTCAAGACGAAATTGAGATTATGGGGGCGGGGAAATAATGCAGACAGAGCTAAAGAAGACGGATCATAACCCAAAGCTTGCTAGCATTTTGTCCATTATACCTGGTCTCGGTCAACTCTATAACCGACAGTGGTTAAAGGGTGGTATCTTCTTATTTATTACACTCGCGTTTATTACGGTTTTTTATGATTTGTTTAACATGGGTTACTGGGGACTAGTCACTTTAGGTACGTGGTCAGGCGTTGATGATTCGCGTGTACTAATTGGCCAAGGGTTAGTTGCTTTATTTTTAACTGCATTTGCACTTGTTTTACTTGTGTTGAACATAAAGGATGCAAAAAAAGTAGCGATAAAACGACAAAACGGGGAAGCCATTCAGACGATGCACGAACGAACGCGTCAATCATGGGATAAGGGGTTTCCCTACTTACTTGTATTACCAGGTTTAGCACTGCTAATTATAGCCGTTGTGTTTCCACTTTTGTATATGGTTGTTTTAGCATTTACAGATTACAACTTGTTTAATGCCCCTCCACGAAATGTGTTGAACTGGGTAGGGTTTCAAAATTTCATTGACTTAGCGACTATTCCAATCTGGCGCAATACGTTCTTTTCTGTGCTTTCTTGGACAATTGTTTGGACGGTTGTCGCAACAACATTACAAATTGCACTTGCCATGTTCTTAGCGGTTATAGTAAATGATAAACGAATCAAATATAAAAAATTAATTCGTACAGTACTTATCTTACCGTGGGCAGTACCAAGCTTTGTAACAATCCTTATCTTTGCAGCGTTATTTAATGATGGATTTGGAGCGATCAATCGTGACTTGTTAATGCCATTATTTGACACGGCGATACCATGGTTGTCAGATCCGTTCTATACCCGAATGGCACTTATCATGATTCAGACATGGCTAGGGTTCCCGTTTGTGTTTGCTTTATTTACAGGGATTTTACAAAGTGTATCTGATGATTGGTATGAAGCTGCTGACATGGACGGAGCAAGTCGTGTACAAAAGTTTCGCTTCATTACAATGCCTCACGTATTGTTTGCTACTGCACCACTTCTAATTATGCAATACGCCGGGAACTTTAATAACTTTAATTTAATTTATTTATTTAATGAAGGTGGGCCTCCAGTTCGAGGTCAGAGTGCAGGTAGTACTGATATTTTAATTTCTTGGGTATACAGTCTTGCATTTGAGAATTCACAGTACAGTATGGCAGCGGCAATTTCAATTATTATTGGTATTCTCGTAGCGTTATTTGCGGTATTCCAATTCCGTCGAAGTGCTTCGTTTAAGGAGGATAAATAAACGATGAAGATGAAAACAAGATCAAAGATAGAAGTCTTTCTTATGTATGCGTTTATCTTCTTTATGTTTGTTATTATTGCTTATCCACTGATTTGGACAATCGCATTGTCATTAAATCCTGGTACCAATATTTATGGCGCGAGTCTTTTGCCAGATTCGTGGTCTCTTGATAATTATCGCTGGTTATTCTTCAGTGAACAAAGTAACTATACAACGTGGTATAAGAACTCGTTATTTGTAGCAACAATTACGTCTATTCTATCCACTATTATAGTGTGTTTTACAGCCTACGCGTTTTCAAGGTATCAGTTTGTTGGAAAAAAGAACGGGCTTTATCTTTTCCTAGTCTTGCAAATATTTCCAGTTATGATGGCGATGGTCGCCATTTACGTACTATTAAATACAATGGGACTTTTAGACTCGCTCTGGGGCTTAATCTTGATTTATGTTGGAGGGTCCATTCCGATGAATGCGTTTCTAGTTAAAGGATACTTTGACACGCTACCTAAAGAACTTGATGAGTCGGCGAAGTTAGATGGCGCTGGTCATTTTAGGATATTCTTTACAATTATTTTACCCCTTGCAAAGCCCATTCTTGCAGTTGTTGCTTTATTCAACTTTATGAATCCATTAATGGATTTTATTCTGCCAAGAATTGTTTTACGTAGTCCGGAGAACTATACGCTCGCACTTGGTTTGTTTAACTTTGTTAATGACCAATTCGCAAATAATTTTACTCGCTTTGCGGCTGGAGCCGTTTTAATTGCAGTGCCAATAGCAATTGTGTTCCTGTTCTTACAACGGTACTTAATTTCTGGGCTGGCATCTGGTGCAACAAAAGGGTAAAATAGTTGGCTGTTACTTCGTTTCAAGTTAAATAAATAGAGAATGGTAAACACCAGCTAAGAGAGAAAAAGATGGTTTTATTAATGGATAGGAGTTTTTTACATGAATAAACAATGGTGGAAAGAAGCAATTTGTTACCAAGTATATCCAAGGAGCTATTATGATGCGAATCATGATGGTATTGGAGACCTTCAAGGAGTCATAAAAAAACTTGATTATTTAAAGTGGCTTGGAATCGATGTCATTTGGCTTAGTCCTATGTACGATTCTCCAAATGATGATAACGGCTACGACATTCGTGACTATAAAGCAATTATGTCTGAATTTGGAACAATGGCAGATTTCGATCAGTTGCTTAATGAAGTCCATGCACGAGATATGAAGTTAATTATAGATTTAGTAATCAACCATACATCTGATGAGCATGAATGGTTTGTTGAATCTCGCTCTTCAAAAGAAAACGAGAAGAGGGATTGGTACATTTGGCGTGACGCAAAAGATGATGGGTCAGAGCCAAATAACTGGGCCTCAATTTTTAACGGATCTGCGTGGGAATGGGACGAAAAATCAAAGCAATACTATTTACATTTATTCTCAAAGAAGCAGCCTGATGTGAATTGGGAAAATCCTGATGTTCGTTCTGCATTGTATGAGACGATGAATTGGTGGATGGATAAAGGGATCGATGGTTTTCGTGTAGATGCAATAAGTCACATTAAGAAGATTGATGGCATGCCGGATTTACCGAATGAAACAAACGAACCATTTGTTGAGTCATTTGATGGTCACATGAACCGCCCTGGTATTCATACACATCTGCAGGAAATGAAACAAGAGACGTTAGATAAATATGATGTGATGACAGTGGGCGAAGCAAACGGTGTGAGAATGGAAAATCCAGATGACGTTGCAGCGTGGGTTGGAGAAACGAATGGTGTGTTTAATATGGTATTCCAGTTTGAACATCTTGGTTTATGGAGTAAAGAGGCAGACGAGAAATTAGATGTACCTGCTTTAAAAGAAGCGTTATCGAAATGGCAGTATGGATTAGAGGGTGTAGGCTGGAACGCACTATTTATCGAAAACCATGACCAAACGAGAACGGTTTCTTCTTGGGGGAACGATGTTGAATACTGGAAAGAGTGTGCAAAGGCCCTAGGCACAATGTATTTCTTTATGAAAGGTACACCGTTTATTTATCAAGGGCAAGAAATCGGAATGACGAATGTTCAATTTGATTCAATTGAAGATTATGATGATGTATCCATGCGGAATTATTATAAACAAGAAAGAGCAAAAGGACGCGATCATAAAGATATAATGGAAATTATCTGGGCGCAAGGGCGTGACAATTCGCGTACACCAATGCAATGGACAAATGAGAAAAACGGAGGCTTTAGTAAAGCTGATCAAACATGGATGAAAGTAAATCCAAATTTTGACACCATCAATGTCGAAGCTCAAAAAGACGATGAGAATTCGATTTTGTCTTACTACAAAAACATGATCACTATTCGTAAACAGTTTGAAACACTTTCATACGGGACATACAAGTTAATGGATGCAAACGATGACGAACTGTTTGTCTATGTACGGATTAGCCAAGATGAAGTATTTACGGTTGCAGTGAACTTATCGGAGGAAATAAAGCCCTATCAAGAACCGGAAGAAAGTGTGTTATTACTAGGGAATTACAAAGAGAGGTTTTCAGAGACTTTACAACCATATGAAGCACGGGTTTATCGTTACGAAAAGCGCTAGACAAACTGGTTGGTTGTGGGCGATGATAGAGGGAAAGTATGTAAGCTGAGCCAAGTCATGTGGTGTTCGGCTAAAAGGATGGAAACCTATTGACGAATACAATTAAAGACGTAGCGAAAAAGGCTGGAGTAGCTCCTTCCACTGTATCACGTGTAATCGCAGATAGTCCTAAGATTAGTGCAAAAACAAAAATGCGAGTAAGAGCGGTGATGGAGGAAATTGGCTACTATCCAAATGTACATGCCAGAAATCTTGTAAACAAGCGGACGAATGTGGTTGGTGTCATTATGCCAAGTGCTTCTTATGCACCATTCCATAATCCGTTTTTTCCAGAAGTTCTTCGAGGGATAACTGCTCAAGCCAATGAAGGGAAATATGGATTGTACCTGTCAACAGGGCAAACAGAATCAGACATCTTAGAAGAAGTGAAAGAAATGGTCCATAGCCGGCGTGTAGATGGAATCATCTTACTTTACTCAACAAAGGCAGACACCGTCATCCCTTTTCTTTTAGAAGAGAACTTTCCGTTTGTTATTGTAGGACGCCCACCCGAATTACTCGAAGATACTGTTTCATACGTAAATAATGATAATATTAAAGCTGCTAAGATGGTCACAGAATATTTGCTGCTTTTAAAGCATGAGAAAATTGGCTTTATTGGTGGACGAGAGGATGCGTATGTCACTCTGGACCACAAAGAAGGTTATTACCAAGCACTGTGTGAAGCGGGCGTTTCAGTTAATGAACAATATTTGGTCTATCATGATGAGGTATTTGAAGGTGGGGAACAAGCAGTTATTGAACTAATGGCAAAACAAGATCCGCCAAGCGCCATTATCGTTGCGGATGATTTAATGGCGCTTGGAGTCTTGCGCATGCTTCAAAGCATGAGCTATGATGTACCAAAAGATGTATCCGTTATCAGTTTTAATAACGTGCTAATGTCAGAATTAGCAAATCCTCCACTGACAACACTCGATATTCATATTTATGAACTGGGGTTTCAAGCAGCTGAACTTCTAAGAGAACATATCCAAACTCCCGATTTGCCTGCGGCGGCAAGGGTTGTTGGGCATAGGCTTGTACGTCGTTCAACAACAAAAGCTTATCGAAACGAATAATTGGATCCAGCGCCTAAAAGAAGGTGCTGGATCCTTTTTATTAAAGAGTACGAGCAAACACATCTTTAATGGTTTTAACCAAGAACTGCAAATCTTCTTCAGTCGAAGTTAACGGTGGAGCAATAATAAGAACATTACCACCATCAGGAACTGTATCACCATTTTTTCCGATTATGAGCCCTTTTTTCTGGCAGGCACCAATAACGGATTTCATTTTTTCTTCAGAAGCAGGTTGTTTTGTTGTTTTATCTTCAACGAGTTCAATTCCGTATAGAAAACCGATACCTCGTACTTCTCCAACAGATTTATGATTTGAAAGTTGACGTAGCTCTCCAAGAATTTGATCGCCAAGTGAAGCGACGCGGTCAACGATACCTTCCCGCTCAATAATCTCAATCGCTTTTAGAGCAACTGCACAAGATGCAGGATGGCCACCGTACGTAGAGATATGACGGAAATGATTTGTATTTCCCTCTTCCTTAAACGATTCATAAATGCGCTCGTTAACACATGTTGCACCAAGAGGAAGGTAGCCTGATGTTAATCCTTTGGCAAGTGTAATGATGTCTGGATAAAATGAATCTCCATGCATATAACCAAAAAGTTTACCAGTCCGTCCAAATCCGGAAACAACTTCATCCAATATAAGAAGAACATTATGGCGATCGCAAATTTGGCGGATTTTTCTGTAATAGACATCCGATTGTGGATGGATGACGCCCCCGCCAGAAATAACGGGTTCCATAATAAAAGCAGCAACTGTTTCGGGACCTTCCCACATAATGACTTGTTCTAGATAGTCTGCTGCATGCTGATCATCCTCTTCATAAGAGCCAAAACTACTCCTGTATGCATAGGGTGGTGGAATATGCAAGAACCCAGGCAAGCTCGTATCGTATTTCATTTTCCTATTTGCTTGTGCAGTGGCTGCGAGTGCACCAAGTGAATTCCCGTGATAACCTCGGTAGCGAGAGATGATTTTATATTTCTCTGGATTCCCAGTTTGTTTATGGTGTTGACGGGCTATCTTAAAAGCGGTTTCATTTGCATCAGATCCACCATTGGCAAAGAACGTACGATAGCCTCCTCCAAGCAAGGAATCCAGTTTTTCTGCCAGTTCAATTGCCGGTTTGTGACCAAATGATAATGGAAAATAAGCTAGTGATTTCATTTGTTCTGTTGCTGCATCAATAATCTCGGTTTGTCCGTGACCAAGGTTTAAGCACCACAAACCAGATACGCCGTCGAGGTAACGATTGCCTTCGGTATCAGTAAACCATGAACCTTCTCCTGAATCTGCCACCAATGTTGTTCCTTCTGGTTGATAAGGCTTCATTGCGTGCCATACATATTGACTATCTTTCTCTGCATATGTCTTTTTAGTATCGGCGTTCATCTAAAAACCTCCCCAAGGCTAATTTGACAGCTTTAATACTGTTTCAAGAAGGACGTTGGCGCCGTTTATACAATCCTCCCAAGGAGTCTCTTCTTCTTCAGCGTGGCTAATTCCTTTAATACTTGGGACAAAAATCATTGCTGTGGGCACAGTTGAGGCAATAAACTGGGCGTCATGTCCAGCGCCACTCACCATACGCTTATAGAGGTGTGAAATGGATTGTGTAGCTTCTTCAATCGTTTTAACGATGGTCGGGTCAAACCAAACGGTATCACGTCCCCATAGTTTAGTAGCTTTGCTTTTTAGATGACATGCCTCGGTAACTTCGGAGATAATTGATTCTACTTTTTTGATAACTTGTTCATCTTGGTGCCGAGCTTCAATTGAAAAAACAACTCGATTTGGAATAACGGTGTGAATGTTGGGATAGACATTAAAACGTCCCATTGTATAAACAAGTGCTGGATCGAGCTTAGAAAGCCGCTCATGAAAAGCGGTCATGCAGATATTCGCTGCGGTTAAGGCATCTTCACGCATTGGTTGTGGTGTCGTACCTGCGTGGTTGGAAGTGCCTGTAATTTCAATTTCATAACAACACATTCCTACCACACATTCAACAACTCCTATCTTTAGCGCTTCAGCTTCCAGAACAGGTCCTTGTTCAATATGAAGTTCAACAAAAGCAGTTGCTTCACCGAGCCGATTTTCTAAATTGCCTTCAAAACCACTTGTTTTTAACGCTTCTGCAAAGGTTACGCCATTGATATCCTCTTTGTTAAACATCGTTTCTTTATCAAACTTCCCAGTTAGAATGCCAGAGGCCATCATCGACGGTTCAAACCGAGCGCCTTCTTCGTTAGTAAAGTTAACAATGCCAATCGGTGTATTTACATCTATATTATGTTCAACGACGGTACGGACAACTTCGAGTGCGGCGGCAACTCCGAGTACACCATCAAACCGTCCACCTCGCTTTACTGAATCAAGATGAGATCCAATATAAACGGGGGGGTTGTTTGGGTTCTTACCTGGAAGTAAGCTATACATGTTACCAAGATCATCAACTCGAACTTGAAGTCCAAGTGCTTCACATTGATCACGAAAATAAGTGCGCGCCTCGACGTCTTCTTCAGAGAGAGCAAGGCGGGTCACACCATTGTTTGCTGTGCGTCCGAACTGAGCCAACTCCGTTAATGTTTTCTGTAATCGCTTGCCATTGATTGCAAGTTTTTCTGTTTTCATTTAGTAAAGCCTCCTAGAATGAGTGGACTGAAATTTACTGGTGGAAAAGCAAAGTTGATGCATATTTTCGCGCATTTGCATTACCAAGAGTGAGTTTTTTGGTAAGGGTATCTTTTGTGAATAAAACATCGGAGCCATTTAAATGATCGGTAATAGATTGAATTTGAAATCCATCAGCAATAACTACATCAATTTCTTCTCTTTCTTTCTCGTATAGTATTTTTTCGGCCATAAGTATTCTCCTTAATGTTAGTTGGATTGCTGTTTCACATTAATTGGGACTTCGTTATCGATTTTCCAGTTTCGTCCAACAGTCATACCTAAGTAAGCATCATCGCTAGGGTTTTCAAGCTCATCTTGTTTATACATCTTAAACCACCAGTATTTTGCGCTTACATAATAGATGGTCCCACCGGTAAAAAAACCAATTAGAAACGAATAGTTTGGAAATAGGAGTGAGACAGTTCCACCAGCAATCCAAGATAGAAGACCTGCTAAATTAAATCCGTGCCAATAATGATATTGTCCATCTTCTTCATACAAGGCGGGGACATTTACACGACGTTTGCGTATTAAATAGTAATCAACTACTAAGATGCCGACAATAGATGCTAAAATCCCACCAACAATTAATAAAGCTGGCACAATAATTTCAAATAAATTCCACGGTTGAACAAGGACTCCAATCGACCCTGCAAAAATGACACCCGCCCAAAAAGGAATGCGTGGACCACCGAGGTTTGAGAAGATCGTTGCGGCTGGAATTAAATTAGAAGAAGTGTTGGTGGACCACTGGCCAAGAGCAATCATCATCATTAAGATGCCAAGGAGGAAGACATTGCTTGTTGTTTCCAACAGTGCATCAACTGGATTCGAAATAAAAACGGCTGCATAGGAAACCGCCCCTACGATGACCATAAATGTATGGACAATTGGCATTGCAATAAGGCTACCAATTAACTGACCTTTGTTGCGTTTAAACCAATTACGTTCATAAGCTGGAGCTTGAATGAACCGTGATAGCGAAGGCATATCAGCAGCGAGTGTTCCCCAAAATCCCATTGTGGCCATTGCGACAAGTGCAAAAGCGCTAATAGCCGCAGTACCTAATGCGGGTGTCTCGACCCATCCCCAAATATCACGTCCCGCTAGTTGAGCTTGTTCGGATAAGGTCATATACATCCAGCCAGAAATCAAGACAATAATTGGAGCGGCAAAATTTGCAAAGCGTTCAACCGCTTTTATACCAAACGCTGTGTTAAACAATTGTAGGGCAGCAAAAACAAGGAAGCAGATAAACCATTGGTCAAGTCCAAAAAGCATAATCATAATTGCATTAATGCCAGTAGCGCCAAAAAAAGTATTTACGCCAAACCAGCAAGAAGCTACAAGTCCGCGTACGACTGACGGAATATGTGTGCCGATGGTGCCAAAAGGTGCTCGTAAATAAACTGGGAATGAAAGGCCATGTTCAATGCCAATATCGCCAGTTAACGTCATGCAAATACCGATACCGACTGCACCGGCAATTGTTGCGAGAATAACGAGGTGGAGAGGTAGCTGTTGAATAGCATCTCCACCAATTGCAAAGGCAGCAAGAACGACGGCCATGCTTACCCAGAGAATTGAAAAACCGGTCATTGTCATTGTGCGTTTTTTAATACCAATTGGAAATAAGTCTGGTGACTTTAAATGACTCACTTTTGATTTTATCTGCGTCGAATTGTCTTGTTGCCCCTGTGACATTAAAGCTGTCCTACTAATTCATCTGTTTTTGTTTTTCCATATGCAGCTCGCTTAATAAATGTTCCATCTCCTGGAGAGCCAACATAGGATTGGTCACGTATAATAACGTTGCCTCGGGAAAGAACAGTTCGAGGTTCTCCTTTAATTTGCATGCCTTCAAATGCGCTATAATCAACGGTTAAATGGTGTGTTTTCTCTGAAAGAGTACGCTCTACTGCAGGATCAAACACGACAAGATCAGCATCTGCACCGACGGTAATTGTTCCTTTTTGCGGATAGAGACCAAATAGTTTTGCTGCTCTCGTTGAAGTAAGATCGACAAACTGATTTATACTAATACGACCTTTTTCAACCCCTTCTGAATAGAGAATGCTCATGCGGTCTTCAATAATCGGTCCGCCATTTGGAATTTTTGTGAAGTCATCTCGTCCTAAACTTTTTTGACCATTAAAATCAAATGAACATTGGTCACTTCCAATTGTTTGCAATGCACCTGTCTTTAACGCATTCCATAGGACATCTTGGTGTTGCTTTTCGCGAAGGGGAGGGGACCAAACGTATTTGGCGCCTTCAAAGTCTGGTTTTCGTAGTGCATCTTCATCAAGAACCAAGTATTGTGGACATGTTTCTCCCCATATATCCGCACCTTGTTTACGTGCTCCTTCAATTTGTTTAACCGCTTCAGCACAAGTAACATGGACAACGTAAAGTTGAGAATTAGCTAGAGAGGTTAGTTGACAGGCACGCCCGGTTGCTTCCCCTTCTGCTTCGACAGGACGTGTTAGTGCATGATATATAGGTTCTGTTTTCCCTTCAGCAAGTGCTTGCTTGGTTAAATAATCAATCACATCACCATTCTCAGCATGGACCATGACAAGTGCGCCTAATTCTTTTGCTTTAATAAGTGTTTGAAATAGAGTCGCATCGTCGGCTTGAAACACATTTTTATAAGCCATAAATACTTTAAATGAAGTAATCCCTTCGTTTAAGATGACAGAGGGGAGTTCATTTAAGACATCTTCTGTCATTTCACCAACCATGAGATGGAAGCTATAATCGATTGCAGCTTTGCCAGAAGATTTTTTATGCCATGTTTTGATTGCACTTTTTAGTGGTTTTCCCTTTTCTGTTAGACAAAAATCGATCACTGTTGTTGTGCCACCGTGTGCAGCAGCAATTGTTCCAGTTTCAAAATTATCTTTTGTGACAGTGCCACCGAAGGGCATGTCTAAATGAGTATGGGGATCGACACCACCTGGGAAGATGTAACAACCTTTAGCGTCAATGATTTCTTCTACGTGATCTGTAGAAAAATTTCTGCCAATCGCGCTGATCTTTCCATTCTCTATTAATAAGTCTGCTTTATACGTTTCTGAAGCAGTCACGATCGTACCGTTTTCTATAATTTTGTTCATCAGTGAACCTCCCTAAGAGTGTGATGATTTAATAGCTGCGAGCGCAGTTTGTCTGTCATTCCAAGACATTGGAGGCAAGCCGTTAGGTTTTGAAACCATGTCGATCGCACCGTCAACTGGACATACAATGGAACAGAGGTTACAGCCGACGCATTCTTCTTCATCTACTTTTAAATAAGGCGCTCCATTCTCGTCTACAAGTCTGTCAATACATTGATGCGCTGTATCTTCACAAGAAATGTGGCACTTGTTGCAGTTGATGCACACATCTGTGTTGATTTTAGCAACAACTTGGTGATTTAAATTGACGTTACCCCAGTCAGAGTAAGAACGGACTGACTGACCAATAAGCTCGTTTACAGAAGCAAGTCCCTTTTCATCAAGATAGGAAGATAAGCCGTCGATCATGTCTTCAACGATGCGAAATCCATGGTGCATCGCAGCCGTACACACTTGAACATTTGTCGCACCCATTAACATAAATTCCACTGCACTTTGCCAATCGGAGATGCCACCAATACCAGAAATGGGAACATTCACTTGAGTATTCCTTGCGCAGTCGCCTAGCATATGAAGGGCAATCGGTTTTACTGCGGGTCCACAATATCCACCATGCGTACCGAGTCCATCAACATTTGGTACGGTATTCCATGAATGGATATCAACTCCCGCTAGGCTATTGATTGTATTAATCATGCTGATCGCATCTGCCCCGCCTTGAACAGCTGCTTCCGCAGTGACTGTAATGTCTGTTATGTTTGGTGTGAGTTTTACAATTACAGGTGTCTTAGCAACTTCTTTCACCCATTCAGTTTGTTGTCTGACGAGAGAAGGGACTTGGCCTGACGCTGCACCCATGCCCCGTTCTGCCATGCCATGGGGACAGCCAAAGTTAAGTTCTAATCCATCAACACCCACAGCTTCAACTTGTTTGACGATTTCGTGCCATTTCTCTTGTTTGGGTTCAACCATTAAGGAAGCGATAATTGCGTGTTCAGGAAAACGCTTCTTTGTTTCTAAGATTTCGCGCAAGTTTACTTCAAGCGGTCGATCAGAGATTAATTCGATGTTATTAAACCCGGCCACCCGTTGCCCGTGAAAGTGAACGGCAGCAAAGCGTGAGGTTGAGTTAATAATGGGTTCCCCTAACGTCTTCCAAACAGCTCCACCCCAACCCGCTTCAAAAGCTCGTTGGACTTGATAACCAGAGTTTGTCGGCGGGGCACTAGCCAACCAGAAAGGGTTTGGTGATGTAATTCCTGCAAGATTGCTAAACAAATCTGCCATCATATTCCTCCTTTAAGCACTTGTTTCGGCGCGCTGGCCAATTAGTTTCTGGTGAATGGCATAAGATGTTTGTTTGCCTTGTTCAGCAGCGGAGACGACCATTGCTTCACCTTGTCCATGACCAAAGATTACATCACCGCACGCATAAACGCCTTCTACATCTGTTTCATACTTGTGATTAATCTTAACAACACCATGATTTGTGGTTATGCCCGCGTCATGTAGCCAATCGTATCTGGATTGACCAATTGCCTTAATAACAAAATCCGTTTCGATTGTTTGCACATTTCCTGTAGGAACTGCTTTTCGTCTACCATCTGTATCCGCTTCGCTTAACTTCATTTGCATACATTCAATTGCCTGAACCGAACCAGATGCATTGCCAATAATCCTGACTGGTGAATGAAGCCATCGGAACTCAACACCATCTTGTTTAGCAAACGTGTATTCAAAATCATAAGCAGTCATTTCCTCCTCAGTCCTACGGTACAAAATCTTAACATTGCTTGCGCCAAGTCGCGTTGCACATGTAGCCCCGTCAATGGCTGTATTGCCTGCACCAATAACAACCCCACGTTTGTTTACAAATTGATCAGTCAATTCTCCATTCTTTGTGGCTTTTACAAAATCAATCGCATCGTAAACTTCTTTTAGTTCTTCACCTGGAATATCAAGCGAGGGTACTTTAGACATACCGACTGCCAAAACGACGGCGTCATAAGAGACTTGTAGCTCTTTTAGAGTCAAATCAACACCAATTCGAGTGTTTGTTTTGATCGAGACACCAACTGACTTCACTTGTTCGACTTCCCAAAAAGATATTCGCTTCGGTAGCCGGAAAGAAACAATTCCATAGGTATCCAAACCTCCGGCTTCAGCTTCAGCCTCGTAAATGGTAACTTCGTAGCCGATTAGGGCCAACTCTCGAGCTGCTGATAAGCCCGCCGGGCCGCTCCCGATAATAGCAACAGATTTTCCTTTTGGTTTGCCTGACTTAAATAGTACTTTCTCATTATGAATAGCCCAATCGGTCGCATAACGTTGTAATTTCCCAATCATGATTGGTTTGGTCGAGTGATTTAAAACGCAGGCTCCTTCACAAAGTTCTTCAGTTGGACAGACTCTTGCGCAACTAGCACCGACGGGGTTTGCTTCCATGATCTTTCGGGCAGAGCCTGTTAAATTGTCTGTAGTGATTTTCTTAATAAAGGAGGGAATATCAATGCCCGTTGGGCATGCGGTAATACAAGGTGCATCATAGCAATAAAGGCATCTGGTTGCCTCGTCTAATGCTTCTTGTGATGATAGAGGTGGTTCAACTTCTTGGAAATTGAGTTTTAATTTGTCTAACTGGTTCATTTAAACGCCTCCCTTTGTGACTGTAATCTCATATTCATACGGTCTCAAACGTGATGAAGCAAATGGGTATCTTACTAGATTAAAAGTAGAAAATTCTTAATTCAACAACAGTGTCAGATTATATGATACAAAATTGAAAATATGATTCTGACTTTTTTTACTTGATCAAAAGAATTGGAGAAAAGCGATTCATAATCGTAAGATACTTATGGTACAAATAAGTAAGCGCTTTCTTTTTGTTGTTTACACCTCCCGTCACTTAATTGAAAGATCATAAATCTCTTTCTTGGATAATTTAAAGGTAACTGTCTAAAACACCCTTTCGATAAAAGGGATACATATACCTTTAAAAAGAAGTTATTTAAAAAGACCTGCTGATTAAGATGATCAGAAAAACGAGGAGAGAGAATGAAGTAGAAAAGAAAGTATCATTTAAACGTATACTAGTTGCACTTAAGTATAGGTTACGCTCTAATCAACCTAAATCAAAGAAAATTAATCATACTAAGGTTAAAGAAATAAACCTACTAAAATAAAAAAAGCAGCTTCAATAGCGGTTGAATATTTTGTATAATGATTGGATTGGTTGGAAGGAAGGTGTTAGATTTTGAAGGCAATGTTACTTGGTATTATTTCTGCTTTCTTCTTTGCATTTACGTTTTTTTTTAATCGAATAATGGAAGATGATGGTGGCAGTTGGATGTTCAGTGCTTCCCTGCGCTTTTTGTTTATGGTGCCTTTTTTAATGTTAATCGTTTATTATCGTACAGGTTTTTCAACTTTATGGAGAGCTCTGCGAAAGAATCCACTTTCATGGTTTGTTTGGAGTTTTGTAGGGTTTGGATTGTTCTATGCGCCCCTTACATTTGCAGCTGGTTATGCACCAGGTTGGCTCGTAGCAGGAACGTTTCAACTAACAATTGTAGCAGGTCTGTTGTTGTCGCCTTTGTTTTGGACTGAAGGATCTTCCGGTGGGCGAATACGGCAGAGTATTCCGCTTCGGTCGCTTTTTTCATCGGGGATTATTTTACTTGGAGTTGTTTTTATTCAAGTCCAGCATGCATCAGCTGTTTCAGTGAGTTTAGTGCTCTCGGTTGTGCCAGTGCTAATAGCGGCAGTCTCTTATCCACTAGGTAACCGGAAGATGATGGAACTTACGAATGGAACGATTGATACTTTTTCTAGAGTGCTTGGGATGACCTTAATGACAACACCTATTTGGATTTTATTATTTGCGCTTGGCACTTTGCAACACGGTTTACCAGCAGCTAGTCAAGTAGGGCAGTCGTTCTTAGTCGCTATCTGTTCGGGCATTATTGCAACGTTATTGTTTTTTACAGCTACTGACTTGTCAAGAAAAGACCCAAACCAGTTAGCGGCAGTGGAAGCGACTCAATCTGGAGAAGTTATTTTTGCTCTTTTATTAGAGCTGATATTCTTAAATGCATTGTTTCCATCACCAATGGCGGTATTAGGCATTTTATTTATTGTCGGAGGTATGATTTTACATAGCTTTCTGTCGAAAGAAAAGAAGTCAGTTGGTGTGAATAATAAAAACAATACAATCTAATCTATCAATTAGAAAGACAAATAATTTGTTTAGTGTTCCTTTTTATAATTGCAAAAAGCGCCTTTATGGGCGCTTTTTAGCTATTCTTTTGACTGATAATACTCCGCTAAAATGTCAGCAACAGCTTCAGCGCTGCGCAGGCTCTCTTCCATCGTATTATCAACCCCACCAAATTCAATTAAGAAAGCTGTATCGGCAAGATCTTGATTGTAAATTCCATTTCCTTGTGATTTATCTTTTCCAAACACGCCTCGGCTTAACCCAGGATATTTCTCTTCAACTAATGCATTTAGTTCTTGTGCTTGTGCTTTTTGTTGTTCAGCATTCGGGTGTGATTCTCCAACAACAAATAGTATACGTGCGTATGTTTCATTATTGATTGTCATCGTTGTGTCTTTTTCCCTTAATGAATCTCGATGGAAGTCAAGGATCATATCATACTCTTGTTGTTCCATTTGTTTCTCAATAATTTGTCTTGATGCAGCATAGTAATTCTTCATTTCCCGTTCAGACATATATGCGTTCATGTTCGTGTCATCAACATCTGCAATTATGCCATGCTCTTCCAAACGATCGGCAAAATGATGACCAACACGAGTGATATTTTTATTTCGATCACTTGAAATAGCCAAGTCTCCATTTTCCTCTCCAACCATGTCAAGTTCAGGCAAGTAAGATTCATAGCTATGGGTGTGATAAATCAAGACGGAAGGTTCCTCTTCTCTTGCTTCCTCGTTTTCTTCTTTATTCTCATCTTCTTTCGGTTCATCGGGGTTGTCATCTTTAGCTAACTCTTCAAATGCTTCTTCAGGTGGTAATGATTCTCTTGGCATGTTTGTTACATCGGTTCCTTCGCCTGCATAGATGATTGTTGTGTCAAAAGCGGATAAGGTAGGGAGTCCTTGGGTAAGGAGCGACTCGGGCTTATTCCAATCAAAGTTGGTTATCGATGAAAGAAAAAAACCGCCTGCTGATTGCATTGTATACGTTTCAGGCATCGCTTGTTTAAAAAAGTGATTTTCGGTAGAGATAAGAAAGAGCAAATCCTCGCCTTTTAGAGGATCGATTATGGAATTAATTCCTTTGCTATACCAAGTATTATTTGTGGCCAAGATGCTGATCGTAAGAAGCGCTGTCATAAGTATTGCAGCGATTGTGCCTGTCCATTTTAACAATCGGTTCAAATGGCTCACCATCCTTCCACCTTAATCTATGAATCTTAAACGATAATTATCACTTGAAAAATGGACAAGTCAGTAAATGTGGAAGATTTAGAGGTAGAGCAAACTTATTGGAACAGAACAATGCTTCTATTGTTGTTAATATAAAAAGGCACACAATAAGGTTTGTGTGCCTTTTTTCGATTAACCTTTTACCGCACCTGTTGTTAATGCACCAACAATATAACGTTGTAGCAATAAGAACAAGATGATGACTGGGATGATGGACATTATACTACCTGCTGCCAAATAGTGAGTTGTAATCTGAGCTTGGGTTGATTGCAAGTTTACTACTCCAACAGACACCGGGTAGAGAGCAGCATCGTCAATTAAGATAAACGGAATAACAAACTGTGACCAGCTCTGGACCGCTACTAAAATTACGACAGAGATAATGCCTGGGCGAGCAACTGGAAGCAAAATCTTTGTCAGTAGCTGCCAACGTGTGCAGCCATCAATTATAGCTGCTTCATCCATTTGTTCTGGCAAGGTATCAAAGTAATTTTTCATAAACCATGTTGCTAAAGGGAGTACAACTGCGACATATATTGCTAAAATTAATAAAAAATGATTGAGCAAGTCCCAACTGGCGAAAAGCCGATATAAAGGAATGGATATGACAACTGCCGAGATCATTTGCGTCATTAAGATAACTAGTAAAAAAGCGTTTTTTCCTTTCATTTTAAAACGAGATAAGGCGAATGCAGCCGGTAGTGCCACCATTAGTGTAACAATAACTGTCAGTACAACAAGTCGGAGTGAGTTCCATAAATAAGTAAGGACCGGTGTTGTCTGCAGGACATGCCAATAATTTTCAAATTGCCAGCTTGACGGCCAAAGAGAAGGGGGTACCTCAAACAATTCACTTTGCGTTTTCAATGAGACGGAAGCGACCCAAAAGAGAGGGAATAAGAAAACGATAACGATAAAGGCGTAGCTTGCATAAAGACCAATTTTAAGCAAGCGTTCCTGTGCTTTAGGGGTCATGACTCATTCCTCCCTTTTCCTAGTACACGTAAGTAAACAAGCGTCATACTAATGTTAATTAGCAGTAAAATAACAGATGTGGCTGCGCCAACACCTAAATTAAATTCTTGGAAAATCGATGTATAGATACTTAATGCGATCACTTCGGTACTATTACCGGGCCCTCCTTGAGTAAGTGCCATCACCATATCAAATGTGTTGAATGTATCAATTGAAATAATGATCAGATTAATTAAGACGATTGGAGCAATTGCTGGCAAAATAACGTTTCGAAACCTTTGAAAAGGACCAGCACCATCAATTTTCGCTGCTTCTTGAACATCTTTTGAAATCGTTTGTAAACCGGCATACATAAGTATCATGCTAAATGCAGTTCCTCTCCATATGTTAGCGAGCGTAACGGATAGAAGAGCCATCGTTGGATCAGACAGAAAGGTGATGGGTCCAAGCCCGATAAGTGAAAGGAAGTGATTTAAAATGCCTGCTTGTGTTTCGGTATAGAGCATTTCAAAAATAATCCCAATTACAACTCCAGGAATAGCCCAGGCTACCAAGACCGAAGTGCGTACGACAATGGTTCCTTTTAATTTTAGACTTTCGCCACGTACGATTAATAAAGCGACAATAAACCCGCACAATAATTGAAAAGTGACGCTAAAAAATACAAAAAAACCAGTAGTTCCAAGCATTGGCCAAAAGCCTGGTAGAGTGAACAGACGAACATACGATTCGAATGTATACGTATATTCGCTATCAACAAGATTCATATCCGAAAAACTCATGCGGACAATTTCAATGATCGGATACAAGAAGACAACAATTAATAGCAAACTTAACGGAATAAGCCAAGGGTAAGGTGTGTTAAGAAACTTTTTTTTAATTTTTGTTGGTGAAGCTAGTGGGTCATTTGTTTCTGGCTTCATTCGTCATCCTCCATTCCAAACGTGGCAATTTCCCAGGCGTCTTCTAATGCTTGTTCAGGTGTTTTACTTCCAGATACGACTTGAGAAATAGCGGTTTGAAGTTGAACAGAAACCGTGTTGTAAATTTGGTCAGGTGGTCTTGGTTGTCCTTCTTTTTCAAGGATGTCTAAGAATTCATCAATAAATGGAATGGGTTCAAATTCAGGAGAATCATAAACGGAGGAACGGACGGGCATGGACCCGTCTCTAGTCGTAAAACGTGCCATTCCTTCCGCACCTACATAGGTTCGTTGGAGAAAGTCAAAAGCAGCTTGTTGTTTATCTGGATCTTCGGTAAAGATACCGAATGCCCATCCACCTACGCTAGATGTTTGTTCGCCTCCTTCAAGCATTGGTAAAGAAGCTACGTCCCAGTATTGGAAATCGTCGCCTAAAATATCTTGAAATGTATTGATTTGCCAACTTCCAGGATATAACATCTTGACAAGTCCAGTAGAAATTTCGGCATTGCCATCATTTTCTTCGCCATTTGTAGCCATTCTTTTTGAAATGGCACCGGTTTGAACACCCTTATGAATTCCATTAAAGACATTTAGCATATGCTCTTTATTATCTTCATTGTAAAAAGAAGGTTGTCCATTCTCATCAATTAGTTCTCCTCCTTGTCCCCAGAAAAGTGGCCAGAGGCTAGTAACCGCTGTACCTTCGCCAATTCCAAGTGGCAAGACAAGCCCTTCGTACCCTTGATCCACAAGGTCAAGCGAAATCTCCATTGCTTCATCCCACGTTTTAGGCGGTTCTGGAACAAAGCGAGTATCGTAGAAGACATATCGGATATCCGTACTTAAATACAGTCCATATACATTTCCATCTTCACCCACCATGACATCTTGGGCAAAGGGAAGAAAGTCGTTGAGGTCCATTCCGTGTTCATCCATCAGTTCATTGAGTGGCTGGAGATGTTCTTCAAATCGTTCGATTGCATAACCATCAATGAGAGCAAAGTCAGGAGCCTGACCTCGTGTTGCTTGTTCTTGCAAACGTGCCATTGCTTCATCAATGTTGGATGTATGTATGCTATGTTGCATGGTGAAGCCATAATCGGATTCAATAGCATTGATGTTTTGCTGTACGTAGGAACTCATTTCTTCATCAGGGGCATCGGGGGAAGAATCTGAACCAGTAATCCAAGTTAACGTGTTTTCATCATCTGCAGATGTACAGCTAACTGCAAAGATAAGAAAACATCCTGCACAACAACTTAAGAGTGAGAACGATTTCATCGTATGCTCCTTTCAAGGATCACTTAGTTTGAAAGCGCTTGCTAAAAAGAGTTAGTGACATGGTAACGAGGATCTAAGATGTTGTCAAATATATTGATATTTTCTTATTATTTGCCGAAATATGCGATTACTAAATTGATTTCTTGGGTAATAAATAAGGTTAGACGTGAAAAAAGCGTGCAGAGTGACTCACACGCTAATCTAACGATTGTTCTATAAAATGTATAATTTCACTTTTGTTTAAATCTATACGCTTTGCTTCATCAAGTAAGGGCTCAATATAATGTTTATAGAAGTGTTGTTTGCGCTGCTCTGTTAAAGTTGCCTTTGCTCCTTTTTGAACAAACATGCCGACGCCCCGCTGTTTATAAACAAGTCCTCCTTCCACAAGTGTCGTTAACCCTTTTTGAGCAGTAGCCCTATTTATTTGATAAAAAGCAGAGAGCTCTGTTGTAGAGGGAAGTTTGTCTCCTTCTTTCAGAAAACCTTCGACAATGTCATCGGCTATCATTTCTGCAATCTGCTGAAAAATTGGTTTGGAATCATCAAAAACAGCTTTCACTAGGAACTCCTTTCAAACAGTTAAATCGGTAAATCGAAAATTGATTAAAAATAGTTCATTGCATCATTCTATAGCATCCCTTGTCTAAAGCTATCATCAGCTTTTCTAGTCGCTTCGTCAAGAATAAATGCATTCTTTTGCTAACTATTTAGATAGCAGTACTGTAAGGGCGTCTCCTCAATAAAAGTGCTTTGTTGGTATATATGTTTTTCCTATTGTGAAGGGTAATAGCGAGCTATTGTGTAATTAAGCTTGAATACGGTTGAAATAACTTCTAAAATAAGATCATCGGTTAAAAATAGAAGTATTTACATATTAAAGAGGGGCTGCTGCATGAATCGGAAAAAGGGAAATCCCTTTAGGTTGATCGTTTTATCATATTTAGTAACCATGTTAATATTTAGTGTTTTGCTTTATATGCCTATCTTCCATGAGCCAGGTGTTGCTTTATCTTATAGGGATGCACTTTTTACTGCAGTTAGTGCAGTAAGCGTAACAGGTCTTGTTACTATTAATGTAGTAGAAACATTTAATTGGGGTGGCATACTTGTTCTAGCTCTTGCCATTCAGCTCGGTGGAGTAGGAATTATGACATTAGGAACGTTCGCCTGGATGATTTTAGGGAAACGAGTCAATCTTTCGCAGCGCTTATTAATCATGGTAGACCAAAACAGAGTCCAGAATCAATTCTCCGGTTTGGTGAAATTAATGCGGAGTTTGTTATTTATTGCGTTATCGATTGAGGGCGTTGCTGCAATTATCATGGGTATATATTACTTGCGATTTTTCGATAATGCAATGGAAGCTTTTATACAAGGGGCTTTTGCTTCTTTGAGCGCATTCACAAATGCTGGATTTGATTTAACAGGTCAATCATTAATTCCGTTTGTAGATGATTATTTTGTACAATTGGTAACAGTGTTGCTAATCTTTGCTGGGTCGATTGGCTTTCCGGTTCTTCTAGAATGCATTGAATTTATAAGACGACGAGATCGAAGTTTTAAATTTAGCCTGTTTACAAAACTAACAACATCGACTTATTTTATTGTTTTTTTTATAGGAGCAGTGGGGATATGGTTTTTAGAAAGAAACCTTTCCTTGGCCAGTCTGAATTGGCATGAACAAATATCACAGGCAATCTTTTTTTCCGCAACAACAAGAAGTGCAGGCTTAAGTACAGTTGACTTAAACGCGTTTCATATGCCGATGTTATTGTTTTTGTCTTGCTTAATGATGATAGGAGCAAGTCCATCCAGCGTGGGGGGAGGAATTAGAACAACCACACTGGGTGTTATGGTTTTAACGATTAAAAGTTTTACACTTGGAAGGAAGGACGTTCAAGTCTTCGGTCGGCGCATTCACGAAGAAGACCAGCGAAAGTCTTTTGTTGTATTATCAATCTTTGCATTTATGTTAATTGCTGCTGTTATTATCATTATGGCGTTTGAGCAAGATAGGGGTATAACGTTGGTAGCTGTTCTTGTTGAAACAGCTTCTGCTTTTGGAACATGTGGTCTGACAATGGGCATTACTTCAGAGCTTACGTTACCAAGTCAATTTGTATTAATGGCGCTTATGTTAGTTGGGCGTGTTGGAATTGTTGCCTTATTGTTTTCATTTCGGCAGCATGAAGAACCTGGTCAATACAGATACCCGACTGAACGAATTATTATTGGTTAGCGAACGAACTGGGGGATAGGATGAAGAAAAAACAATTTCTTGTTATTGGCATGGGAAGGTTTGGTACGAGTGTAAGTAAAGAATTGTATAAGCAAGGACACGATGTTGTGGCTGTTGATCAAAATGAAGAACGGATACAAGATACAGAAACGTTTACGAGTCGGGCCATTATCGCTGACACCACTCAAGAAAAAACATTAAAAACACTTGAGCCAACAAATTATGATTGTGTTCTTGTTGCGATTGGCGATCACATTCAAGAAAGTATTTTAACGACCTTACTGTTAAAAGAACTAGGCGTCGCCAAAGTTTGGGTGAAAGCCCGTAATGAACAACACCACCGGGTCCTTGAGAAAATTGGAGCGGATCGGATTATTCATCCAGAGCTTGATATGGGTATTCGTATCGCTCACAGCTTGGATTCGGATAAAATTATTGACTATGTTGAGATCTCAGTCGATCATAGTATTTTGGAACTGCAGGCTACAAACAAAATTTCAGGCAAGACCCTTGCTGGGTTAAATATACGAAAAAAATACAATTGCAATGTACTTGGCGTCAAATCGGGCGGTAAACTAACCATTACACCGATGCCTGACGATGTCATTAATGAGAAAGACATTATTATCATTCTAGGAGAGAATAAAGATTTGAAACGGTTTGAAAATCAAGTTTTATAATAGTAATTAAAATGCAACTATATAGCCATGTCTTTAGCTTATTGAAAAAGTCTCGGAAAACGTGACTTTTTCGATAAGTTTTTTTACTGTTTATAAACATATTTCCCCATTTTGTTTCCTCGCTCCTAGCACATTCATAATCTTACTGCATAGCAAGGGTTCAACTTCCAGTAGCGACGTGCGCAAGAAGACATCAAGCGTTCAAAAAACACTGAAAATATTTGAAGAGGAAAACATAAGGGATGCTCTACTTCGTTTAATTAAATGGGATTATGGGGTGGGTCTTAAATAAGGGATAATCCTCATATTAAGAGCAAACGATAAAGATAGATAATGAGACAGAATATTCATACGTACTATAGTACTAAATGTTAGAAAATTCATTTACTTATACTCTTCGTTCCGGTAGCATAGATTTAAAAGTTATTGGAAGAACTTTTTAGGTTAAATCTTGAATCTTTTTTATTTGGGGGGAAGGACAATTGAAAGACGATTATTATGAAAATACTTTTTAAAACAACTTTATGAAGTGAGGGATGATTAATTAAAACGAAACTGCACATACATGAAGTGAATCGCGTGAATGTATTAAATATGATTCGATCTAACGGACCTATATCAAAAGCAGAGATTGCAGAGCAAGTTCAGGTAAGTCCAACAACAGTAGCAACTATCCTAATGAAACTAATGGATGAAGATTATGTAAGAGAGGAAGGCATAGGGAGTTCAACGGGTGGGCGCAAGCCGATATTATATCGATTTAACCCTGATAAATCAAATATTATTGCGGTTTCAATGCGGAATTCTTCTATTCAATTGGCCGTTTTAAACTTGGAGGGGGATAGGACGAAAGAACGTATATACAATGTAGAAAATGTTAAAGGAGAAACATATATTCATTATTTAATGAATGCGCTTTCAATATTTATTAATTCTATAAATAATCAAAAAGACTTTGTTGGTATTGCGATTGTTTGTCCAGGAGTCGTAGATGCAAAGAATGGCACCATACTCTATAATGCAAAGCTAGATTTATATGATGTTGAGCTCAAAGCAAAGGTTGAACAGGCATTTAATCTTCAAACGTATGTTGAGAATGATATGAATGCGCTAGTTATTGCAGAGAAACAGTTTGGAGATGCACCATTCAGTGAGATGCTCTATCTCTCAATTGATGAAGGTGTAGGTTCTGGGATTATTGTTAATGATCATCTATTCCGTGGATATAGTGGTAGTGCTGGTGAAATTGGGCATATGTCTGTTGTTCCAGGTGGTATTGGTTGTTCATGTGGCAATCAAGGCTGCTTAGAGAACTATGTTAGCTGGCCGGCTATATATGCTCGAATTCTTTCGGCTTGGTTTACACAAAGAGAAGAAAATTCCATCGTTGAAAAGGCAAATCGAATGCCAGAAAAGATCAAACCTAGCCATTTTGTTGAAGCAGCATGTGAAGGAGACCCTGTTGCCCTAAAAATAGTAGAGGAGATGGCAGAATATATAGCTGTAGCCATAACAAATGTGCTTCATTTTATGAACCCGCAAGTAGTTATCTTACATGGAGAACATATGGTAAACAATGAACCTCTAATATCAGCAATTAAAAAGAAAGTTGAGCGGAGGACAATGAAGATTGTTACGAAAAGTCTTGAAATTAGACAAACAGCATTAGGAAACGATATGAATTTGCTAGGTGCGCTAGCTGTATTGCTCCAAGATGAAATGCAAGTCGGAAAATACAATGTATTCTTGCAACAGCAAAAAGTATGAGGAGGCGGAGCAATGAGAAGGTGGACCAAGTGGGTAAGCCTATCTGTAATTGCGATAGGGGCGATAGGGTGCAGTAATGGAGACAAGGAATCGGGTCGAGAATCAATAAGCCTGGCGCTATGGGATGAAAATGCGAGTGAAGCGGTAGATGGAGCAATTGCATCATTTAAAGAAAAGCACCCTGAAGTTGAAGTGAATGTGACATATAGCCCATTTTCACAATATTGGACAACCCTTAGAACAAGTATTGGAGCAGGAGCTGGTCCGGATCTCTTCTGGATGAATGCAGTGAATTTCTATCAATATGCCGAGCCTGGATTAATTCAGAATTTAGAACCCTTTATAGAAGGTGATTCAGATTTCGAAAAAAATGATTATTACGAAAGTATGATTGATTTATATAGCTATGAAGGTGAATTGCATGGTGCGCCCTACTTTGTTGATGCCATTGGTCTCTACTATAACAAAGAAATCTTTGATGCGTCGGACGTCGGTTACCCTGATGAAACGTGGACATGGAAAGATATTGAGCAAGTTGGCGCAGAGTTAACGGATCAAGAGAAAGGCGTATATGGTTATTTGGCACCGATTGTTCATAATCAATCTGGTTATTACAACTATATCCATCAAGCAGGCGGTGAAATTGTAAGTGAGGATCAGCTGGAATCGGGTTTTAGGACCAATGCTGCAAAAGAAGCTTTTGCGTTTATTAAACGTTTGACTGATCGAGGCATTTCACCTGATATTAAATCTCAGATACAAAATGATAGCAATCAGTTATTTATGTCAAACCAACTTGCCATGATGCCAGCGATTTCCGTTATGGCGGTTACATATCAAGAGGAACTTGGGGACAACGTTGATGTTGCGCCGCTACCAAGTTATAAGGAGGAAGCATCAATTTTGCATGGTATTAGCTGGGCAATGAATAAGGAAGTTGACCATCCGGAACTTGCGTGGGAATTAATGAAAGAACTTACAGGTGAAGCGGGAAATGACATTATTGCAGAAACGGGGTTTTCGACACCTGCAGCTCGTGCATCTGGCGATTTGTGGCTAGAGTCATTGCCTGGTATGAACTTGCAAGTATTTATTGATGCCCAAGAAACAGGGACTGCTTATCCTTTATCACGCAATACGATGGAATGGCAACGAATGGAAACCACAGAAATTCAAGGAGCTTTTTTATCTCAAGAACCTATTGATGACGTGCTTGAACGTGTGGGGTTAGAGATGGAACGAATTTTAGGACAAGGACAAGAAGAGCAGGAATAAAGGGGGAATGAATATGGCACGTGTTACAGTGAATGTAGATTCCGCACCTACTTTTAAAAAGAAGAAATGGATAAAAGATGGGTGGTGGGCACTTTTGTTCATTGGACCAACTTTATTAGGTTTGTTTACATTTTATATTGGACCTGCTATTGCTTCCTTTGCTCTATCTTTTACTCACTGGGATGGGCTAACGTCCCCAACTTTTGCGGGTTTAGAAAACGTAATCGCTCTTTTTACAAGCCCTGTTTTTATGAGGTCGTTATTAAATACGCTTGTCTTTATGCTAGTCGCTGTCCCGGCTTCATTAGCATTTGCAACACTTATCGCTGTCTTATTAAATCAAAGAATTAGGGGGATGATTTTTTACCGCGCACTTTATTTCTTGCCAGTAGTAACCATGCCAATCGCCGTTGGTATGGTATGGAAATGGCTCTATAACACGGAATTTGGTTTATTTAACTATCTTCTTGGAGCAGTAGGTTTACCACAGCCAGAATGGTTGTTTAATCCATCTATTGCGCTTCTTTCAGTGATTGCAGTGTATGTGTGGATGACAATTGGGAATAACGTCATTTTGATCTTAGCCGGACTTCAGAGCGTTGATCCGGGTTATTACGAAGCAGCAGAGATAGATGGAGCATCAAAGGTGAGACAGTTTTTTTCTATTACATTACCGTTAATTACACCTACTTTATTTTTTGTGATTGTGACTGCGATGATTAGTTCATTGCAAGTATTTGATTTATTATTTGTCATGATTGGCGATACGACTGCTTTAGTTGGACCACTGCGGACAATTGTGTATGGGGTGTATGAATCAGGCTTTATGTTCTCGCAAATGGGTTATGCTTCTGCACAGGCATTTATTTTGTTCTTGTTGATCCTTGGAATAACGATTTTGCAATTTGTGGGGCAGAAAAAATGGGTACATTATGATGGTTAATCCGGGAGAGGGTGAGTGTGCATGAAAAAGGCTTGGATTCATTTGTTGCTTATTGTTGGTGCAATTGTGATGATCATTCCATTTTTCTGGATGATTTCTACATCATTCAAATCTTATTTAGAGTCGATGCAAATTCCGCCAACAATCTTTCCTGAACAACTACGGCTTGAAAACTATGTAAGTGTATTCGAAAGTGCCAATTTTTTAACGTATTATGCAAACACCATTTTTGTCACTGTTGTTCGAACGGCTGCCCAATTGTTTCTTTGTTCTATGGCGGCATATGCGTTTGCTCGACTTGAATTCCCTTTTAAAAATACGTTGTTCATATTCATTTTATCGGTGTTAATGGTTCCAATCCAAGTCATCTTGATACCAAATTATGCATTGTTATCACAATTTGGATGGATAGATACTTTTTACGCACTAATCATACCAGGAATTTTTAGTGCATTTGGTGTGTTTCTGCTGCGGCAATTTTTTATGGGGATTCCTAAGGAGCTTGATGAGGCAGCGATTATTGACGGGTGCTCGAAGTGGGGAGTATATTGGCGAGTAATTTTGCCTAATGCTAAACCGGCTCTTGTTGCTCTTGGCATTTTCACTGTACTAGCATCATGGAATGATTTTATGTGGCCACTTGTGATGACAAACTCTGCCGATATGCGTGTTCTCTCTGTAGGCATCGCCAATTTTGAAGGGCAGTATACAACAGAATATCCGTTATTAATGGCCGCTGCACTTATGTCGACGATTCCGATGTTACTAATGTTTCTTTTCTTACAAAAGCATTTAATTGCAGGAATTGCACTAGGTGGAGTGCGAAGATAGTAAAGACGAAATTAAAAAGAGTGAGGAGATGTGAATATGATTCGAGTAATGGTTGTTGGTCTCGGCACAATGGGGTCCGTACATGCTGCTAGTTATGCGGGGATGGAGGATGCAGAGCTAACTGCAGTTGTGGATATAAGGGAGGAAAGAGCGAATACATTCGCAGAAAAATATGGTGCCAAAGCGTTTTATTCTTTCAATGAAGCAGCAGTAGTAGGTTCAGAAATTGATGTGATCTCCGTATGTTTGCCGACAGATCTGCATCCTGAATATGTAAAAAAAGCTGCTGATTTAAACGTTGCTATCATATGTGAGAAGCCTCTCGCAAGGTCTCTAGAAGCTGTGCAAGATATGATTTCCTACTGTCAACAAAAAGAAGTAAACCTCTATGTTGGTCATGTTGTACGCTTTTTCCCCGAGTATCAAAGAGCGAAACAAGTTCTTGATGGAGGTGCTATTGGAAAAGTTGGTGTTGTTCGGACAACGAGAGGTGGTTCTTTTCCAGTTGCAACAGAGGATTGGTATGCAAACACCGAACGGAGTGGAGGACTTGTGCTTGATTTAATGGTCCATGATTTTGACTTTTTACGTTGGTGTTTCGGTGAAGTTGAGCGGGTGTACGCACGTAATATGGCAGGTATTTCAGGCGTGAACGCACAACGGAAGGATTATGCACTTGTTACGATTCGTTTTACTAATGGAATTATTGCCCACCTGGAAGGAACATGGGCCCATGAAGGTTTTAGAACATCATTTGAAATTGCTGGAAGGGAAGGCATTATTCATTATGATAGCCAAAAGAATCAAGCGCTTGTGGCGGAAAAAGGTAGTTCTGATGGAAAACCTGGGGTTGCCGTTCCTGAAAGCCCGTTAAAATCTTCCCCTTATGACTTAGAGTTACGGCATTTTATTGAGTGTATAAAAACGAACAAAGAGCCTATTGTCACTGCTGATGATGCGTATAAAGCGGTGGAAATCGCAATGGCCGCTCTTCAATCGATAAAAGAGAAAAAGCCAGTAACCATTCATTCGCAAACGGTACAGTTATAATGAAGGAGGAGTTAAGAATGAAAGTAGGAATAATTAGCTTTGCACATGGCCACGCCCATGCATATGCGTCAAGTTTGGTCGGGATTAATGATGTAACCATTGTTGGGATTGCGGATGATAATGAGGAGCGAGGCAGAGAAGCTGCAAACCAATACAAAACGACTTACTATAATTCATACAAGGACCTGCTCAATCAAGGGTTAGATGCGGTCATTGTCACTTCAGAAAATGCGCACCATAAAGAACATGCGATAGCAGCGGCGCAGGCAGGTGCTGCTGTTCTATGTGAAAAGCCAATTGCTCATACAGTAAAAGACGCAGAGGAATTAATCGCTACTTGTGAAGAGGCTGGTGTATTATTGCAAACCGCTTTTCCTGTTCGTTTTAATGAAGCGATTAAACGAGCGAAAGCACGGATTGATGCAGGAGAGTTTGGAGATATTATCGCCGTTAAAGGAACAAACAGAGGGAAGAATCCTGGTGGGTGGTTTAACGACAAACAGCTTGCAGGTGGAGGAGCAGTAATTGACCATACGGTTCATGTGGTCGATATTATGCGCTGGGTTCTGAAAGAGGAGGTACAGGACGTTTATTCAGAAATTGACCAACACTTTTCGACGAATGATATTGATGATACTGGAGTTCTGTCATTCACATTTGAGAGTGGTGTTTTTGCCACTTTGGACTGCAGTTGGTCACGTAATGCGAACTTTCCGACATGGGGAGACGTCACGCTTGAGTTTATTGGGACAGAAGGAACGTTAAAAGTGGATGCACAGGCGCAAAAGTTAGATTTATTCCATAAAGGTGGCCTGAAGTATGACTTCTGGGGTGATAATATGGACGATAGCCTTGTACGAGATTTTATTGAGAGTGTGCGTGAAAAACGCCAACCGTCTGTTACAGGAACGGATGGCCTTAGAGCGCTAGAAGTGGCGATTGGTGCTTATGCCTCTGCTGCTAAAGGAGAAGTTGTTGCTTTGCGCGGAAATGAAAGAGAGAGGGTGTCTCCATGAAAAAAGGGATAAACCAATGGTGTTATCCAGCAGGTACACCACTTGATAGCGTACTTGAGTGGACGAGGGAGGCGGGGTTTTCTTCGATTGAATTAAATGTAGGCCATTCTGGCGACGTAGGGCTTACGCTTGATACTACTCCAGAAGAAGCGAAGGAAATTTGCAAGCAAATACAAACGGCCGGACTTGAGATTGACAGCTTATCAACCGCATTGTTGTGGGAGACTCCCCTCTCTGCAAAGGATGAGTCTGTACAGGAAGCTGGCAAACAAGTAGTGAAAAAAATGCTTGGACTTGCTCATACATTGAAGGCTAGTACGGTTCTGGTTGTGCCTGGAGTCGTCACACAAGACGTCCCATATGATCAATGTTATAAACGAAGCTTGTCTGCATTAAAAGAGCTTGCGCCACTGGCTGAACAATTAAATGTATCGATTGGGATTGAAAATGTATGGAACCGCTTCCTCCTGTCTCCACTCGAAATGGTTGCTTATATTGATGGAGTTGCTTCGACTCACGTCGGTGCCTATTTCGATGTGGGGAATGTACTACAGTTTGGTTACCCAGAACAGTGGATATCGATTTTAGGTAAACGAATTTTAAAAGTGCATGTGAAAGATTTTAAAACAAGCATTGGCAATATGACAGGGTTTACGAATCTTCTATCCGGAGATGTGGCTTGGGTAAGTGTAATGAAAGAACTTAAGAGGATTGGCTATACAGGAGAGCTGACGGCAGAGCTAACGCCATATGCACATGATCCTGCAGCTCTTGCATTTGATACAGCGCGACATATGGATGTGTTACTTGAAATAGGAAAAGAAAAGCAGTATAAGTAATGGAGGAAACGGCCTTGATGGCCGTTTTTTTGTTGGAAATCAGTAGTAATGCATGTTTGTGCGTGAAGACTAGGTTGAAAGTAATGATTAGATCCAATTTATTGGATAACTAGGGCGTATTTAGGGCTAATAATAGATTGAATATTCTATGGGGTACTTTTAGAATTAGATATAACTGGAAAATTTTAAAAAGGTGGGGCCTCATGGATCATTCATTCCAAATTGAACGACTTCAAATGAGCATAAGCTCTCTTCGAGGAGATATAAGGCAGACTGAACAAGAGATTGAGAGGCTCCAAACAGCAAAAAGTACATTAATTCAAGAACAACAATCTCTTCACAATGACAAAGCAGCCACGAAGGAACCGGAGCTAAGCTACGATATGTGGCGGGGAAAAGAAACGGAAGAACATGATCAGAAGCGCTTTCAATTAGAAATTTCCTATAGTTATTCACAAGAACAGTTAGAAGGAATCATTACCACGTAAGGTAACAGATCTAGAAACGACGTATAGAAGCCAAATACAAGCATATATAGAAACCTTAAAAAAGATTGAACAGGAGAGCGAAAGCTTAATTAAAACATACGGTGAAAAAGATGCAGAGTTAGCTAACCAATTCTAAAAGGGGTTTAAGAAGATGAAAGTTCTTGATGTGCAGAATGGGATCGATCAACTTGTAAAAGCGAAGAAAGAGGACGCTGCGAGTCTAGAGACAATCGAAGGAAGCATCCGCAAAATCCATAATCTTCATTCTTTAGAAGGAGAAGGCGGCAATGCAATTAAAGATCATTTCTCGCAATTGCATTTGCCATCTTTGCGTTTTTTTCAAACCTTTATTGAACAATACATCCAACAACTAGAAACGATGAAATCCTATATCCTTAATTTTGAAACAAACAACGCTTTAGTACGACAAGAATTCCTGCAAGACACCATTCCAAACGGAATCGACCGGGTTTTAGACAATGCAGAGACACGAACACAAGCGATTAACCAAGCCTGCTCATCTGTTAGTGATTTGGTGTACACAGAAACATTTGGAATGGAAGGTGTAAAAGCCTGGGCTGATCAGTTAAAAACCCATGCCTCTGAAACCGCTGAACGATTGGAAGAACTAGATATTGAAAACCAAAGCCTTGCGAGTGAAGCAGAGGCAACGTTAACGGAACTCATCAGTTCAACAAATAAAGTGATTAATTGGTCGACGGGTGGTCCAATTGTCTCCCAGGCTGTACAGCAAGAGATTGATACTCACTTCAAAGAAAACGATGTTTACTACATGATGTGGTCGGAAGCAATGGAAATCGCCTCAACCGAAGACCCGACTCTAATGGGCGCAGTCGCCAATTGGTTTGGTACCGCCGGACAATTTTTTAAAGGTATGGATGTCGTAAAAGGTGCAGGTGCGTTTGCGGTGATCGCATCGAAGCGGCTTAGTTTTGAGAGAGCGGGGAACGGGATTTTTCATGTGAGAAATCATAAGGACTGGGTACAAGTAAATGGGAAATATAAATCAAGAGTGGCAACTAGTTTAAATGCTATTATGAGAAAGTACGGCAACAAGAACTCAAGTGTGAAATTCTTAAATCAATTAGGAAGATTAAACAACCAACCAACGAATTTCTTCGTAAATTAGTAGGGGTTGGGACAAGTAAGTCGAAGATAGCATATGGATCTCTTTTTAAATCTAATGCTGCAAGTGTTGCATTAAATGTCGACAAAGCAAAAGAGTACGTCACTCGAATTGATGTGAAAGATACGGCAAAAGCAGCTAAGAATACGTTTGTTAATACGTTTAAGAGGGTGCCGCTAGTCGGAACCATTGTTTCAGTAGGAAGTAATGCCTCAGAGCTCTGGAAAGACGAAAATAAGGAAAAAAGCGAGGCTGAAAGAACTGGTAGGATGGCAGCGGGCTTTGGGATGGATCTTGGTGTAGCTGGTCTTACAGCAGGTGGTGCAGCTATTGGTTCAATGATTATGCCTGGAGTAGGTACTGTGATTGGTGGGGCTGTTGGAGCAACGGTTGGTATTGTTGGATCGCTAGCATTGGACGAGAAAGTGAAAGATATGGGAGAAAGTGCTGGCAGAAAGGTCGAAGAAATTACTGAAAAAGGTCTTGAGTTTGTTCAAGATAATGTTAGTAAAGTTGGAGACTTTGTGACAGGTCTTTTCAGGTAGAAAAGGAGTAAATAATGTACTCATTTAGAAGAACATGGGGAGTTTTTTTTAAAACGCAACCCTGGATAGCAGGTGCTGCTTTACTCGTCTTGCTGAGTTATTTTTCTTGGAATGTAAATAAGAAGGAAGCATACATAATATTTGTTTTCTTAGCAGAGATGTTTGCATTTTTATTGGCTTTATTAGCAGGGTTTAAAACAAAAAAGAAAAGCATTATTCCAACAGATAGAGGAGCAAACATGCTCTCAATAGAAGGCTTTTTTAAAAGTTTATTGTTCACCATCCCCATAATAGGTTTTTGGACAATTTCAATGAGCCAATTACCTAGGGGAGATGATACGATCCATATATTGAGTGCTTTTGTACTTGGTATGTTAATGATTAATGGTGTTTTTGCTTTTGCATCTTTAGTGTTCCCAAGCTATATCGTTTCTTTTTATCTAGCAAATGTTTATGACAAGAAGCAAACAATTACTAGTGAAGGTTTTAGGTATCTTGCTCTTTACTTTTATGCTCTAAATGGAGAAGTGCAAATTATACTTTCTCGTTTTCCTTTTTTAATTCAAAGAATAATGGGTGTACTTTTCTTACTTGTCATAATAGCATGCTATAGCTTCTTGTTATTATTGGTGGGTAATGGTTGAGCTAACGTTGGCTTGTTTACGAATAAGGAGAAAATGGAGGTCCTCAATGATCAAAGACAAGCAAATCTCTCTATCGACAGAAGAATTAGTTGCTGCATTTACTTTATGCGGATATGAAAAAGCAGCGGCAGATATTATAAATGAACGACAATTTGCCCAAACGGAGGAACAACTTGTTACTTTTTCGAATCAAGCTGAATCTTTATTAAACAATCGTGGCTACTGGGATGAAACTCGCTCAACGAATCTTGTAAAAGGACTAGAAAGTTTTATTCATTTGTTGTTCAAGTCAGAGAAAAAGACGCGCTGTGTTTATGGAAACCATGTGCTCATTTTTCATCAACTTGAGGGCGACGAGATGATTGTTCAAACTTTTAAAGGGATGGAACATCGTTTTGAACTTGCAAAACACGATGATCCGTTGTGGGGAAAAATTGCTTCGTTCTACGAATTAGAAGATTCGGAAATAGATTTACCAGAAGGTTTTTCACTAGATTCAGAAGGCTTTGATTTATTTTCTCAAGCGAAAAGTGAAGAAGTAGATGCCATCATTCGAGATCAAATCTACCCTGAAATGTTTAATATTTTCTTAAATGATTATCGTAATAATCACTTTGAGTTAGAAAATTTTTCTTTGTTGCTGTCTAGTTATTCAAGAGACGAGAGCGAACTTGTACAAGTCAATTTTCTGTTAAAAAGTAAGGGTTTTATGTGGTTGATTGATTATTCGTTGATCGAAGAAAAAGATGAGATTCACTTTAAAGCAATGGCGCCAAAAGAGTGTTTTGAAGGAATTGTTTATGTGATGCTTGATTGGTATAAACAAGCTGATTAAAATCTGTTTTAACGATAAATAGTTTCAGTGGAGGCAGCTTAATTTGTAGCTGTCTCTATTTGAGAGGGGGCTATATTCATTGCGACTCTCTCGTCTTTCCATCCTAAATTTGGTAGAATGGTAGAAAGGAAGAAGGAGTTGATTTGCACATGCCAACTTATTATAAAGAACAATTGGATTTCACTGATACAACAATCTTAGAAAATAAATTTAAAGAACTACTGGAAATCCCACTTGATTCCGTGCAGCAATTAGAAGTTTTCCTTAAGAAAGAATCAGAGTTACTTAGTCAAGTTGAAGAAATGGTAACTGGACATTACATCGATTTTAATAGCCATAGTGATTCAGAAGAGGCGAAACGGGTATTTGAGCATGATCAACAAGTTATCACGCCGCTTATAAAGACGTATGAGGCAAAGCTAGACCAAGCTTTTTTGCAAGCACAGGCGTTGTCAGATTTGCCTCAAGAGGAATATAGTTATTTGGTTAAAAGAAGGAAAAATGCAGAGAGCTTGTTTCGAGAAGAAAACGTGAAATTGGAAGTTGAAGAAGATCGGTTAACGACCAAATATTTTGAACATACAGGCTCGTTAACAGTTAATTGGGCAGGAGAAGAGTTAACGCTCGCCCAACTTGCTCCCTATTTACAAGCTGAAGACCGTGAAGATAGAAAAAAAGCGATGACTCTTATGCGAGAAACGATGATTAAAAAAGAAGAACCGCTGCAACAGATTATGTCGGAGCTAATTAAGTTGCGGCAGCATAAGGCTGATAATGCAGGGCTTGCGAATTATCGCGATTATATGTTTAAGTTATATGAACGATTTGACTATACCCCAGATGATTGTAAGACATTGGCGGAAAGTGTCGCACGGTATGTAAAGCCGCTAAAAGAAAAATTACAAGCAAAACATGCCAAGGCACTGGGCGTTGAGACTTATAAGCCTTGGGATCAGAGTGCGGTATTACCAGGGCAAGCTCCACTAAAACCATTTGATAGCACAGGCGAGCTTATAGCAAAAGGACGTAGCATTTTAGCTACGCTTGATCCGAGGTTTGGAGAATTGCTCCATTTGATGGATGATCAAGGAATGCTTGATTTGGAGAGTCGAAAAAGCAAATCACCTGGGGGCTTTTGTGCTCCTTTGCCGATATCCGGTTTATCTTTTATCTTTATGAATCATGCGAAGACACAAGATGATATGACGACGCTTTTCCATGAGATGGGTCACTGCATTCATAATGATTTGAATAAAGATATTCCACTACGGATGTATCGTGAAACGCCAATGGAATCAAGTGAGCTTGCGAGTATGACGATGGAATTATTTACGATGGATCAATGGGAACAATTTTACTGTTCGAAAGAAGATTCGGTCCGTGCGAAGCGGGAACAACTTAAGTCCATTGTTGATTTTCTGCCAGTTGGCATGGTCATTGATCAATTTCAACATTGGCTTTATGAAAACCCGACTCATTCACCACATGAACGAAACGAGAAATACCGTGAGCTTATCCAAGTGATTGACGCGAATGTAGCCGATTGGTCTGGTTTTGAGAAATGGCAGGAATCTGCATGGATGCGTGTGCTTCATATCTTTGAAGTACCATTCTATTATGTGGAATATGTCATTGCACAGCTAGGCGCATTGCAGTTATATAAAAGGTACAAGGTAGATCCGGAAGAAGCACTAGCTCTTTACAAGAAAGCCTTATCTCTCGGTAGTTCAAAACCTCTTTCTGAAGTGTATGAAGCTGCGGGAATTCGGTTTGATTTTTCAGCTGAAACAATTAAGCAGCTGATGGTGTTTGTTGGAGAAGAGCTAGAAGCGTTAGAGCGACCTTAACAAGCAAAGTAATGAGTATAGAGAAAGGCGTGACCCGACAAACGGATGGGGTCACGCTTTTTGTATTTCATTTAAGAAAGTAATTAAATGAAACAGGAGATTAGCTAACAAGGAGGGAGGAAAATTAAGACAGTGAGTGGAACAGTCTTAATGAAAGGAATTTTGGAAGGGGAGACGTCAAATGGGTTCATTGCAAATTCAAACGGATTACGGAACGATTGATGGTGTACTTGAAAAAGGGATTAGAAGTTGGAAAGGGATTCCTTATGCAGAACCTCCAGTTGAAGATAGAAGATTTAAAGCACCTGTACCTAAAAAATGTTGGGCGGGGGTTTTGAAAGCGGATTCGTTTGGTCCAGTTTGTCCCCAGCCAGAATCTGGTGCTGCTGGATTACTTGGTGAAGAAATGACAGAGGGTGAAGTCCAATCAGAAGACTGCCTTTACTTAAATGTATGGGCGCCAGTGGATGCTAAAGAGGCGTCTTTGCCAGTGATGGTTTGGATTCATGGCGGGGCATTTGTGACGGGGAGTGGTAGTTTACCTATTTATGATGGAGCCCCACTTGCTGAAAGAGGAAACGTGGTCGTAGTGACGATTAATTATCGATTGGGTCCGTTTGGTTTTATGCATATGTCTCCGTTTGGAGAAGAATTTGTATCAAATGCTGGATTGCTTGATCAAATTGCGGCCTTACAATGGGTGAAGGATCAAATTGCTCCTTTTGGCGGAAATCCAACAAACATGACCGTGTTTGGAGAATCGGCAGGAAGCATGAGTATTGCTGGATTACTAGCGATGCCAATGGCAAAGGGACTCTTTAATAAAGCGATCATGCAGAGTGGTGCATCTCAATCTTTGTCAGATCCAAAAGGCAAAGAAGTCGCAATGGGTATGCTTCAAATACTGGAGCTGGAAGTGAATGACGTACATCGATTAAAGAATATACCGGCTAAACGAATAGTGGAAGCTGGTTTGAAGTTAACAGAGAAACTTGGTAGTGGGGGACTGACGATGTTGTTTCAGCCAGTTGTTGAGGCAAATACATTGCCACTTCCACCGATTGAGGCAATTATTCAAGGTCAGGCAAAGGATATTCCGCTCTTGATTGGTACAAATTTGCATGAGGGATTGTTGTTTTTCCGAGAAGATATGCAGTTGCCTAAAAAAGAAGATGTTCTAAAGGGTATGAAAGTGATGGCCGGGGGTGCTGAACAGTTGGATACCGTTTTAGCTGAATATCCAGGTACGGCAAAGGGATATGCGGATATGATGACGGATCTTTACTTTTGGCGTTCTTCATTAGCATTTGCGTCCGAGCAAAACAAACATGCCGCGGTATATATGTATCGATTTGACTGGACCTATTCTGACCATCCAGTTTTAAAAGACGCGGTTCATGCAGCGGAATTGTTTTTTGTTTTTAACCATTTACATCTCTTTGAAAGAGTAGGTGTATCGATCGATGAACAAACGAGGAAGCTTGCCAATTCCATGCAAGATGCATGGGCGAACTTTGCTGCGGCGGGAACACCAACAAGTTCTAATATACCATGGCCTCAATATGAACAGCAAGGAAGAAAAACATTGATTTTTGACCGTGAAATGGGGCTTGTTGAAGATCCAATGGTAGCGAAACGTAAAGCACTTGGATTATAGAGGAGGGGCTGCGTGTGTATATGCAGCCGCTTTTCCTTTATGAAGGTTAACCACAACGGTTGAGCATACCACGTCGAATTAGTTCTGTTTCTAGAATTGAAATAAAGTCAGCGCTTAGTCCATGTTCAAGCGCTTGTTGATAGGATTCTAGCAACAGATCATTTGATAAATGGGCTAGCATGGCAATACTCCCCTCTCCAAGTTAATAAACAGTGCTTCTTTTTTGAATTATACCACAATATATAGTGTTTTTGGTATAACATTAACACTGTATATCCATAAAAGATCTGATTTGGAGTGAGTCATTTAGACCTGGACGATGCTTTTAATTATGCGGAGGTTAAGCCATTCGTAATCATCGGAAAAAACGACTTTAATACGTTTATTAAGTTCGTCAAGTTTATCGATTGTGCAAGTTAGCTCCTGATAGCGTCCATTCACCCAATACGTAACCATAACATCATGTGTATGACTTAATGCGTCTATAATGATCATTCCAAGCTCTTGCCACTGATCATCAGCTAGTTCCTCATGGAGGGGGACATTATTTTCTTGTTCCTGCATATGAATCCATGCTTCTTTATGTTCGGGAAGCATCATTCGGCTGCTTTCCCAGAGTAAATTGCCTCTTGCTAGATATCGTTCTTCTTTACGCATGTGTAAACACCCTTTCTAAGTATACAGATAAGAACGTTTGTTTGTTATTATAATCGAATGTACGTTCGTTGATCAATAGGAAATAAAAGGGATTGTATGACTTTTTTGTCGTATGAATCGAAAGACAGGGAGATAGGTGGAAAAAAAGAGCCATGCACAAAATGCAAGGCTAGGGGTATGTCATCACGATTCTTCAGTAATCCAGTTTTGTTTCCTGATTATTAATGACTGTCCCATCAAGTCTTCCTTCGCATATGCGTTTCATCACTCCAGGTTTGTCAAAATCAAAGATATGCACAGGTAAGTTGTAATCACGTGCCAAAAGGAGAGCAGCTTGATCCATGACACGAATATCTTTTTTAACAATGTCATCATAATTGAGACTCTTAAACAGTTGCGCAGAATCGTTTTTGTTAGGATCTGATGTATAAACACCATCAATACCTTGTTTTGCAGCAAATAAAGCATCGCATTCCATCTCCAACGCACGTTGAACACTAGGGTAATCCGTTGTAACAAAAGGTTGACCGTTCCCTCCACCAAATATAACAACGTATCCTTTTTCGAGATAACTCATACCCTTTAAACGAATATACGGTTCCGCAACTGATTGAGTAGGTATGGAGGTCATAACACGTACTTCTTGTTTCGTTTTTGCTTTTAATACACCTCTTAGCATCAGACTGTTAATAATTGTACCCAATGTTCCAATGTTATCGGCCTCAACGCGGTCAATGCCCCATTGTTCTGCTAAGTGTCCACGAAAGATATTGCCGCCGCCAACAACAATACAAACTTCAATTTCTAGTTTAATTAAAGAAATGAGTTCATTTGTAATATGTTCTAAGCGGTCGTTCCCGAAACTGTTTCCTTTTTTATCGGCCAATGCCCCGCCACTAAGCTTTACGAGCACTCGTTTATAGGTCAAAGAAAAGCCTCCATTCTAAACGTTTAACAACGATCATTCGACAGAGTGTGAGAGAAATCCTGTGAAAATAATTTAATTAAGAAAGAGGGTTTCAGAAGAAGCTTTACGGGTATAAGTATGTGATTGTGAAATAGAAAAGAGGGAATTCATGAATTGGATTATAAATCGGCCTAAATTAGTGATTTTATTTTTTGTTATGTTGACAGCAATTGGAGCAATTAGCTTTCTGCAAATGCCGCAACGAGAAATACCAGAATTCTCACCACCGATTGGTCAGATTACGACCGCCTTCCCTGGCGCGACCTCTGAAGCTGTGGAGCAGCAAGTGACCAATCAGATCGAAGAAGTGCTTAGTCAATTTGATGAGATTGAACAATATCAATCCGTATCTGCACCGAGTATTTCTCTTGTGACGGTTGAACTCGACGAAAGTGTCGGGAATGTCGAGAATGTTTGGAATGACATTAGTCAAAGCATAAATCAAGTTGCCACGGCATTTCCAGATGATGCACGTGAACCAGAGCTTGATACAGACCTTGGAGATCAGGGACTTGCTACGTATCAAATTACGTACGATAATAACGTCAGTATTGAAGAACTTCAGCAGACAATTGAAACGTATGCGAGTGATATTTCTGGTTTAAACGATATTATCGGTTTAGATGTACAAGGGGTGTTGGAGAAAGAAATTTCCGTCATGCTTGATCCAGAAGCGATGGAGGATGCAGAGATCTCTTTTGGACAAGTGATGGGGATTCTTGATGGAGAAAATGACACCGCTCCAATTGGAGCATGGCAAGATGAGCGTGGGACGTACCCTGTTAACCTTGATACATATTCATCTGTGGAATTATATAACCAGCTGCCGGTTGGTGTGGATGAACAAGGAGAGATTATTCGTTTATCTGATGTTGGCACAATGGAAGAAACCTATAAGCAGAGAGAAGAACAAGTATATTACGATGGAGAACAAGCATTGTCACTTACATTTACACTGCGCTCTGGAAGTAGCGTTCCGGCAGCGCAAAATGAGTTAGATCGCTTTGTCGAACAGCTTGAAGGTGACTTGCCTGAAGGTGCTGAAATGGAGCTTTTGTATACACAGTCGGAGCTCGTTTCAGAATTGTTTGTTGATCTTGCGCTCTCCTTTGCGTTTGCTATACTAGCCGTGTTAATTGTTTGTTCATTAGGACTTCGGATTGGTACAGCTCTGAGTGTAGCGTTTGCTGTGCCAATATCGCTCAGCATTGGTTCAATCGCGCTTCCTTTCTTTAATGTTGATTTAAATCAGATATCATTAATTGCCTACATTCTTGTATTAGCGATTCTTGTTGATGATGCAATTGTTGTTAATGATAATATTGAACGACAATTACGCGAAGGGAAAGCACCAAAAGAAGCTGCAAGAAAAGGAACTCGGGAAGTGCTTGTTTCCGTTATTACATCAACGATCATCGTCGTCTTTACGTTTTTTCCGATTTTGTTCCTTCCTGGTGGAGCGGGAGAATTTATTCGTCCTTTACCTGTTGTTGTAATAAGTGCAATTATGGCCTCCACATTAGTTGGGCTAATCGCGATCCCGATTTACCGAGTGTGGAAAGAAAAACGTAAACCATCGGCGAAAAATGAGCGACCGGCTGGAATTCTAGGTCCATTTCTTTCGAAAGCAGGTCAAACTTATAGTCAGAAATGGATGCCTAATGTTGTAAAACACCCATTTTATGTGGGCTTTGGTGGACTGCTTATTGGAACGGCAGCTTATGCACTTATCCCTTGGATTCCAATTGAATTCTTTCCAGATTCGGACCGGGAAGAAGTATTTATTGAAACGACGCTAGCAGATGGGACACCACTAGAACAAACCGAAGAGCAGTCTAAAGAAATGGCTGCTTGGATTGCTGAACATGATTTTGTGCAATCCGTATCCACATACACCGGAACATCTATCCCTCGACTATTCAATTATGAGGGTGGGGGCGAGGAAAGTGAAAATATGGCCAATTTCCTCGTGTTTATAGATAAAGAGCAAGTTGAAGCACGAGCAGCGATGGACGAATGGAGCGAGACGCTTCCGGAAACATTTGAGAATCTCGAATCCTATGAGGTTTCTATTATAGAATCCGGGCCCCCAGTCGGAGCACCAATCGCAATTGAAATGACTGGGCCCTCTATCTCGGAATTAATGGAAAAAAGTGCAGAGGCACAAGACATCCTCGCAAATGCAAGTGGAGTTGTAAATGTTGATGACGATGTAGGAACACCTGTTGATTCCTACTTACTTGAATTAAATAGAAGTACAATGGAAGAGAACGGTTTAGCAAGCAGTGACGTTGCCGGGGCCCTAGCCGCGGTAGGTGAGGGAATTCCGTTAGGCACGTTTGATGTTGACGGCGAATTAATTGACTGGCGTATTGCTTATGAAGGAAATGAAATCGATTTGCTTGAGCAAGTAACGGTTACTGGTAATACACAACAAGCGGTTGCTCTCGCTGATCTTGTCTCAATAAATGAAGCAGAAATACAACCGCGAATTCCTCATCAGAACGGGGAACGGACAATTACGATTCGAGCATTTCCTGCAGAGGGGCAGTCTGCTGACGACATTGTTGCGGAAGTAGAAGATGAATTGTTTGCTCTTGAAGATGGAGAACACTCGATTGTAATTGGTGGAGAAACATCGGAACGAACCGATGTGTTTATCCAAATTGGGCAAATCTTTATTCTCGTAGTCTTTTTAATTTTAATCGTCATGGTTATCCAGTTCTATTCCATTACGATTCCCTTTATTATATTGAGTGCGGTGTATCTTGCTTTCTCTGGGGCAATGATTGGTTTGTTTATCACGCAAACAGGTCTTGGATTTATGTCACTAATGGGTGGAGTGAGTCTTGCAGGTATTGTTGTCCGGAACGGAATTGTGTTGATTGAATTCATTGAGCAACGACGAAAAGCGGGGCTTAGTCCTAAGGATGCCGTTCTTTTAGCGGCTGAACAGCGATTCCGTCCAATTGTTCTAACGTCATTAACAACCATTGCTGGTTTACTGCCGATAGCACTTGGAAATAGTACACTCTTTAAGCCACTTGGTATTACAATTGTTTCTGGAGCGTTATTTTCAGCGATCTTGACTCTTTTTGTTGTGCCAGCTCTGTACTTAGTGAGAGTAAGATGGAAAGAAGGAAAGATATCATAAAAAAGCCTTGAGCTGCCATTTGGTGGCTCAAGGCTTTTCTTTATATAAAAAATTCTACTGTCCAATACGAACTATTTTGTAGTAAATGGGTATTTAGTTTGTTTGCCAAAGATTGCGCGGCAACAGAATCAGGAAAGGTTTTAACTTGTTGGCTGTTCGTGTCCTTTAGGGTTTCTGTCACCCCGCCGATGATGCGTACTAATTTGTACATGTAGGGGTTCCTCCTAATTTCAATTCAGCCTAATTATGCACTGTCCTTCTATTGTGTCACATTATAACTTGAATTGATAGGGGAATAACGAACTAATAAGTATACCCTATTTGAATTGAAATGAAACTAGTTATTGATATGGAAAATTCAACCAAATTAATGCTGGTTAAGCACCTGTCAAAGGTAACTGGACTTCCATCAGCCATTCATAATTAATAGCTATCTACTAGTCTGTGAGGTTTGTTAATCAAGATGAGAAATTCGTTAAACATCAATACAATTTTGTAAAAAAGCTTTTTGCAATTAGATGAGTATAAATAAACAAAATGCATATTTATGAGGAGATTTGTCTTGAAGTCATAGATAATAGAAAAGTGTTTGTCCATGGAAGAGGTCGAGCTTATTATTTTGTTCAAATCGGTGAAAAACGCTATACAACAATAGCATTTGAGCCGGGAGATGCGTTTGTCTTGGAATAGAGGAGGCGATAGAAGTGAAAATGTTTATAGGTCAGCATGATCTCTAGCTGACAGCGGTGAAGTAACTGTCGTTGTAAAATCAAATGATAATAAACGAGTTAGAATAAAAAAGCGAGCTACTTAGGCTCGCTTTTTAACGTTTTTATTGAAAATACCTCTCTGCATTCGTATAGGAAATATCTTGAGCCATACGCCCAACAAGGTCATAATCGGCAGGGATTTCTCCGTCTTCGATCCATTCCCCTAATAGTTGGCAAAGTATCCGGCGGAAGTAGTCATGCCGTGTGAAAGAGAGGAAGCTTCTTGAATCCGTTAGCATACCGACAAATTGACTAAGCACACCAATGTTGGCAAGGCTTGCGAGTTGTCTGCGCATACCATCCTTTGTGTCATTAAACCACCAACCAGATCCGAGTTGCATTTTTCCTGGCATACCTTCTTTTTGAAAGTTTCCTAACGCACTTGCAATCATTTCGTTTTTTGTCCAATCGAGATTGTAACAAATCGTTTTTGGGAGCTCATTCGTTTGTTCTAATTCATTGAAGAAGCGATTTAATCCAACAGCGTAATTGCTATCATGAATAGAATCAAATCCGCTATCTGGACCAATTTGTTTGTAGGCAGCATGATTATTGTTTCTTAACGGACCAATATGCAGTTGCATGGCCCAACCATGTGCATGATAGCGTTTCGCAAGAAATAGCAATGTTGCTGAACGCAGAAGGTCGTGCTCGTTAGCGGATACAATTTCACCGGCTAAGATCCGTTTAAAAATGTTGGCAGCTTCTTCTACGCGAATTGAGTGATATGAAAAAGTTCCAAGACCATGATCGCTCGCCCGGCAGCCTTGTTTATGAAAATCGTTTATTCGCTGGTCAAGTGCGTGTAAGAATGATTCATACGTGTTAATTGTAGTATTTGTGATCGATTCTAACTTGGTTAAGAAATGTTGAAAACCCGGGTTTTCTGATTGTAGTGCTTTATCCGGACGAAAAGTAGGCAACACGTCCACTTTTACGTTGACATCATCGTGAATCAATTTATGGTAATCGAGTGTACTTGTCACCTCATCTGTAGTGAAGATTGTATTTACGTTTGAAGTAGTGATGAGGGAGCGAACGGTTAGTGCCCCTTCTTGTAATTGGCGGTTCGTATTTGTCCAAATTTCTTCTGCAGTCTCTTCGTTAAGAAGAGTTTTTATACCAAAATAGTAGTCCAGCTCTAAATGTGTCCAGTGATATAGAGGATTCCCAAGCAACTTCGGCACTGTTGCGGCCCACGCGAAGAATTTTTCTTTATCTGTGGAATCACCTGTGATAAGTCGTTCAGAGACTCCGCATGCACGCATTGCCCGCCACTTATAATGATCACCCGCAAGCCATAGTTCTGTAATGGTTGTGTACTTTGTGTCTTCGGCTATGTCTTTTGGGTCCAAGTGGCAATGGAAGTCGTAAATCGGCATATCTTTCACATACTCATGATATAGACGTTTAGCGGATTCATTTTGGAGCATAAAATGTTCGGTTATCAGTGTCATTAAATCATTCTCCCTAAGTTGTTTGAACTCACTTCTTTGCCGTTCACTAGTAAGCGGCGAGAATCATTTGGGATGATTCTAAATGTAGCTTTATTGTATGGAAGTGAAAACCCTTGCTCTTTGATTTCAGTTGTGACATAGATGGTGTCTTCTGTCGTCTCCATTTTTAAGGAAACGAGTGCGTGTTTATTTTGCCAATTTGAACTCTCACCGTCATCCTCATAAAGCGTATAGCTTGATAGGAGTCCAGCTTTTCGCCCAGGGAATAGCAAGAATCCACGAAGGTCTTGATCTTTAGTTAAGAAACTACGTTCCGCTTCGTTTACAGGGATGATTGAACCTGCTTTTACAAGAAGTGGCGTTTGATCATAAGGTGCTGGAAGAGTAGTTGTTGTCCCGCCTTCTATGTGATTCCCTGTATAAAAATCGAACCATCCACTTTCGTGTTTCGGTGCGTAGACTTGTCTTTTAGCCACACCTGGTTCAACGACAGAAGCAACGAGGAATGCGTCACCAACAAGAAAATCATCATTTTCTTCCCACGTTTTTTGGTCATTCTCGAAATCGAAAAAAGTAGGCTTTAAAATTGGCTCATGAATAGAGCGAGCCTTGTAGAATGCTGAATACCAATAAGGCAATAACTTCGAGCGCAGTTTGATTAACTCTCGAATGGCAGGTGTTGCATTTGGATACATCCATGGTTCATTTACGGTTTCATCTTCATTCCATGAATGAATGGTAAAACGAGGGTGGAAGATGCCATTTTGTACCCAACGGATAAAAAGTTCTTCATCTGGCTTAGGACCAGCAAAACCACCAACATCATGACCGAAGCTATAAATGCCTGATAAGCTCAGACTTAAGCCTGTCTTATTATTGAACCGAATTGTTTTCCACTCCGTTCGGTTATCTCCAGACCATGTTTGAACATAGCGGTGCATACCAGGTGCGCCAGAGCGAGAAATTAAAAATGGGCGCTCATCTTTTGAATGCTCCATTTGTGCTTCAAATGATGCTTTCATCATTAATAATGGATGGAGGGCACGGATTGTTTGAAAAGATAGGGCTGATCCAAAACCATTCACTTTCGCGTCTCTGCTCCAAATTTCGAACTCGTTGTTATCGTTCCAAGTGGAAGCAATTCCATAATCAAGGAGCTGTTTTTTTACTTGGTCTTTCCACCAACCATAAGCTTCCTCATTTGTGAAGTCTATGTATGCTCCACCACCATCCCAAAATTGAGCAGTCTCCACCTCGCCTTTGTTATTTTGAATGAAATAGTTCTTCTGTTCCAAGTCAGCATATTGAGGATGGCTTTCAAGTAAGGCCGGTTTTATATTTGCAGCAAAGCGTAGCCCTTTTTGTTTAAAATCGTTGGTAAGTTTTTTTGCATCAGGGAACTTATCCTTGTTCCAATGGAATACATAGCGTCCATCCCCAATTGATGTATAACCAGAGGAAAGTTGAAATGAGTCACATAGAATATCGTTTCTTTCACATTGATTAATAAACTCATATAACTGTTCTTGCGCATTGTCAGAGTCTGTATAACTCATTGTAGAACCAGAGTAGCCAATACTCCATTTAGGTGGCATCGCTGTGTTTCCGGTCATCCACGTGTATGTTTGAACAACATTTCGCATGGTAGGTCCCGCAATCATATAGTAATCAAGGTCTCCAGCCTCTGCTTCAAAATAACGATATAGACCATGGTAGTTATCAAGTTCTCGACCTAAATCAAAATAGCCAGGTGCGAGATTGTCATAGAAGAGACCATAAGAAAAAGTAGTATTAGGGTTTCTTGTCACATAAAAAGGAATATGCTTGTACAATGGATCAGAATGCTCAGCGTCATAGCCCATTGCATCAATCGTTACGCTACTGTAACGACCGTGGTGACGGTTCAAAGCCCCTGTTCTTTCTCCGAGACCGTAATACGATTCATGGATCTCTCTTTTTAAGTAGTGTTTCACGCCTTCCCCAAGTTCACCATTGAAGTTATAGGCCTGTGTTTGGCGATCTTCAGCAAACCAAACCCACTCGCTATTTTCTTGGCGATACCAAGTGATGCGAAATCCTTCTTTTTGAATGACAGCTTTTAAATAGTTTGTACTAAGTTCGTAAGTGTTATCTAGTTCTGTAAAGGCATAAGAAGGGCAGCTAAAGTTAGCAACGCTCATGCGGTCTCTTCCAGTATAAGGAACATCGTCAAGTCCAGGTGCAATGCTCCATGTGTTCGCAACTTCAAGGCCATCTTTTTGTTCAAATAATACTCGAATGACCTTTTCTTCTAAAATAAATAAGTGTGCTGTAGTAGAAGATGTTGAATCAAAAAAGCTTAAGCGCGGACCGTTCTGTTCGTTTAGTTTAAATTGATTGTGTGTTTGTATATTCATAATGATAGAAATCTCCTTTTGGTTTACATTAATCCTGCTAACGTTGGAAGCCATGTACTAAAGAAAGGGAACAGCGTAATAATCATTAATACGATTACTACCGCGGCATAGAAAGGGATAAGCGGACGAATGATTTCTTCAATTTTTACTTTTCCAACGGTACTTCCAACAAATAAAGCACTACCTCCAGGGGGAGTAATATTGCCGATACATAGATTGACGATTAAAATGATACCAAAGTGAACAGGATCCATACCAAATTCCATAACAACTGGTAGAAAGATAGGGGTGAAAATTAAAATGGCTGGCGTCACATCCATAACGATACCAATTAATAACAATATGAGATTAATAAGCAAAAGGATTAGAATAGGGTTATCTGTTAGTGCTAAAATGCTTGTACTAATCGCACTAGGAATACCGGTGAATGACATAACAAGAGATAGCATTGCTGATGTACCAATTAAAAACATGATAACTACAGTCAATTCAACTGCTTCTCTAAAAATACCAGGAAGTTGGCGAACCTTTAGACTACGGTAAATAAAGGAAAGCAATAAGGCGTAAACGATTGCAATTGCTGATGCTTCTGTAGCAGTAAAGAAACCGCCAATAATACCACCAATAATGATAAAAACTAAAAATAAGCTTGGAACTGCTTCCCAAATTACTTTGAGTGGGGATTCAACTCGAGTTGTAAGAGAGGCGGTATAGCCTTTCTTTTTCGCAATGAAAAAAGCGACTATCATTGTGGCGATACCCCAAAGGAGGCCTGGTAAATAACCGGCTAAAAAAAGAGCGGCTACTGACGTGCCTCCACTAACAAGTGAGTAGATGATAAGCAAACCAGTGGGTGGAATGATCAGTCCTGTTGGTGCAGAGGCAATATTGACAGCAGCAGAGAATTTTCTGTCGTATCCTTCTTTTTCTTGGAGTGGATGCATGACTTTTCCTATGGCGGCGGCAGATGCGACCGAAGAACCAGCGATGGAACCGAATAACATATTCCCGACAATGTTTGTATGGGCGAGAGAGCCCGGCAACCTACCAACAAATAGTTTTGCAACATTCACAAGACGTAAGGCAATACCTCCTTGGTTCATAATAATTCCGGTCAATAAGAAAAAGGGAATAGCTAACAATGTAAAACTATCAATCCCGGTTACCATCTTCTGTGCAGAGGTGAAAATAGCAACATCAAAAGGGGCGATTAAAAACATGGTAACAATTGATGCACCTGCAACACTTATTGCAATGGGGACACCAAAAAACAACAAGCCAAGAAAAACAACAATTAAACTAATTCCAGCAAGGAGAGGCATATCATCAGTCCTTTATCTATGTAGTCATTTATAAGTCGAGCGTTTGATCATGTTCAGATTCTGCTCCTGCTTTTCCGATAAGTAATTCAGTCATACTAAACCAGGTAATTAACAATCCAGAGATTGGCAGAGATAGGTACACATACCCCATTGGTATACCAAGTGATACGGTTTGTTGAGAAAGTGTTAATGAGACAAGCTGAATGCCCCCATAAACCATCACAACAAGGGCGAAAGCGATTAAGAATAATTGGACAAACTGCCGCATTCTTTTTTGAACACGATCAGAGAAACGGTTCAACATCATCTCAATTGCGATATGTTTCTTTAAATGAAAAGCGTACGCTCCGCCAATCATTGTGACCCAGATAAGTGAGTAACGTAAAAATTCTTCAGAAAATGTACTTGGTGCATTCAATACATAGCGACTAATAACTTGCCAAATAGCAACAAGAACCATGAGACCAAGCATTGTCGATGAGAGGAAAATAATTATTTTTCCTAAAACGTGATTGGTTTTATCAATCATTGGTCTGTACCTCCTCATTCATTTCTTGAATTCGATTATAAAAAGGAGATAGATCAGGATCTTGCCTTACTTCTTCATGCATAGGCTCTACGAGCTCACGAAATGCTTCTAAATCAACATCTGAATGGAATGTTACGCCCATTTCTTCTGCTTGCTCAATCGCTTGTGCGGTTTCGTTTGCCCATAGCTCCTTATGATATTCACTTGATGCAATTGCTGCTTCGGTGAGCAGTTGTTGCTCTTCTTCAGAAAAGCTTTCCCAACGACTTTGGCTAAATATAAGCAAGTCAGGAACAATTGAATGTTCTGTATACGAATACTCTTTTGCAACCTCACCGTGGTTATTCGATGTCAATGAAGTCTCATTGTTTTCAGTGCCATCAATGACGCCTTGTTGTAAAGCCGTATAGACTTCCCCGAAAGCCATTGGCGTAGGTGCTCCGCCCATTAATCGTGTCATTTCAATTGCGGTCTCACTTGGCTGCACACGAATCTTCATTCCGCTTAAATCTTCAGGTGTTAGGATTGGTGTACCAATGGTGTACATGTTTCGTATACCAGCATCATAGTATGTTAATCCAAAAAACCCGTTAGTGGCAGTTAGGTCATAAATATCCGTCGCAATATCACTTTCCATTACCTCATAATAATGTTCAGCGCCATTAAATAAATAAGGAGTGCTAAACAAGGCGTATACTGGAGAAAAGCTTTCTAACGCGGTAGCGCTTACTTTTGTAGCATCAACAGCCCCGGTTTGAGTTAATTCAATTGCTTCTCGTTCTGAACCGAGTTGACCATTAGGAAAGACCTGAAATGTAATTGAACCATTGCTTTTCTCTTCTGCTAACTCAGAGAAATGTACTAAGGATTGGTGTATTGGGTGACTTTCATTCATATTGTGAGCAAGCCGTAACACAGTAGTGTCTGTTGATAATTCAGTTGGAGTGGAACATCCGACAACGAAAATAAGGGAAACGCTTACAAATAAAGGTGCTTTGCGACGCATGATGGATACCTCCTCAATAAATAACAACGTTGTTATTTATAAAGAAAAAAGAAACCGTTTGCATTTGTGAATAACAACGTTGTTATTCATTATTATATCGATTAAACTAATTAAATCAAGTATTTTTTATAAGTCGATCCAAAGCTAAGGAGAGAATATGCATGACGGTTACGATTAAAGATATCGCTAAAGCGGCAAACGTCAGTTATTCGACTGTTTCCAAAGCATTAAACGATAGCCCACTTGTGAAAACAGGAACAAAACGGGTGATTGTAGAAAAAGCAAAGGAACTTGGCTATACGCCAAACTTTTCTGCTAAACACTTGGTCACTCGTAGGAGCAACACGATTGGTTTGGTTTGGCCAACAATTGAGCGGGCTGCGTTATCAGAATTAGTCACTCATGTAAATAAACAAATTAGCAAAAATGGTCGTTCAATGATCTTATCAATAAACGATGCGCTGGAAGCAGTTGAGTTATTTTCAAGAATGAGAATTGACGGTATTTTACTATTTGAAGAAGACATTGCTCAAGATGAACTTCCAAACAATTTAGGTATTCCATTATTATCGTATGGAGTGCCAGGTATTAACCAGTTTCCTACCTTAGGGGTGCAGCATGAACTAGCTATGGAACTTGCTGTCAATGAATTAGTGGAGAAGGGGCATAGGGAGATTGTTTATGTAGGTATTCATAACGGTATTGGAAGACGACAGCAGGCGAAGCAAGCTGGGTTTGAGCAAGCGATGAAGGAGCGAGGCTTTGGTTCAAAGATCGTCAATACTGGAGGGTTAAACGCGGGAGATGCAGAGCATGCAGTTACACAGTTTTTAGATAGTGAAGGTACTCCAGAGGCGATCATTTGTTCAAGTTATGATCTTACGATTGGCACGTTACGTGCTTTAAAAAGACATCAATTAAGCATTCCAAATGACGTATCGGTTATTTCCTATGACAACATACCTCAGTTAAAAGAAACAGAAGTACCAGTTACGAGTGTAGGTGTTCCTATAGACGCGCTTGCTTGTGCATTAGTAGAGATGTTAATTGATTTAATTGAGAAAGGCGAGGAGAATGTTGAAAATCGAAAACTTAGCCCAGTTCTTGTTAAGAGAAAATCGGTAAAAATAAGAAATTGAATCTGTCTATAATCTCACATTTATAGAGTAAGTGAACCCTAGCAAATAACAAACCAACTCTGCTCCGAGCTTATGGGAGCAGAGTTGGTTTGTTTGTCCTTGGTTAAAGCTAAGCACCTCTTCTACCCGTGATAAGTTTAATGACAAATACGACTAGTGCAATGACGAGTAAAATGTAAATAAGCCCGCCAGCAATATCTAATATTAGTCCAACCAACCATAGTGCAATTAAAATACCGATTATCGTCCAAAGCATTTTGAGTTCCTCCTTATATAGGGTCTGTTTTTATTTATTATAGCAATAGTCTGTTCCCTTCATGGTGCAGGCGTAAACATAATCAAATAAATGAAAGGGAACGAAGAGTTGTTTAATGTGTCATTCCTTTATGTATATTTACGGTACTCAACTTGTCTTGAATGGAACGCTTATAGAGATATAGGCTATAGAAGAATCGATTGTAATGAGAGATTTCCCGATTTAAACTAAAAGTATGGGAAGGATAGGAGGAAGTGATTCCTCATAATACAAGGAGTAATTAGGGTGGCAATTGAAAACGAGAAGCCAAAAAATTTTATAAAGGACGTTTTTGTGATGCTAAAAAAAATAAGCGTGCTTTTTGATTTAATGCTTGCCTTAGGGTTTGTTTTTGTCATAGGAAGGTTCTTAGGTATTGCAATCGACTATCCTTTACTTCAGTTCTTTCATACGTATACGTTGGAGTCATTTATTGTATTAGCGGTAGGGATAGTCGGTTCAAACGTAACAAGAAGGCGAATAGAGAAAGAAAAGGAGATAATTGCTCCTATTAAAAAAGAAGGGGTAGAGAATTGGATAAAGACATTGCGGAGGTAGTTAGTGAAAAGCAACGAAAGAACCTGTACAAACGAACCTTAATCGTTGTGTGCATAGCGCAAATATTTGGTGGTGCAGGACTTGCGGCAGGAATTACGGTTGGTGCATTACTTGCTAGGGATATGCTAGGAACCGATGCTTATGCAGGATTACCTACAGCATTATTTACGCTAGGCTCAGCCTTAGCTGCTTTTGCAATTGGTAGGTTAACACAAAGGCTTGGTCGAAGACGTGGACTCGTTACGGGCTTTATGGCCGGTGGTTTAGGAGCTGTGGGCGTTGTGTTCGCAGCACTTATAAGTAGTATCACTCTCTTACTGATGTCATTGTTTGTTTATGGAGCAGGGACAGCCACAAATTTACAGGCGCGTTATGCAGGAACTGATTTGGCTACGGATAAGCAACGAGCAACAGCTGTTAGTGTTGCGATGGTTGCGACAACATTAGGAGCCGTGGCAGGACCTAATTTAGTTGGAGTTATGGGACAGTTCGCTTTATCAATTGGTGTACCAGCACTAGCGGGGCCATTTATTTTAGCTGGAGGAGCATTTATCGCAGCAGCAATAATTCTCTTTTTCTTCCTAAAGCCTGATCCGCTTTTGATTGTTAAAGAATGGGAAGCTATTCAGCCACGTATAGAAGAGGTACTACAATCGGAGACAAAAAAACGTTCAAAAGGAGTAGCTATTGGTGTGGCTGTAATGGTTACAACCCAACTAGTTATGGTAGCAATTATGACATTGACACCTGTGCATATGGAACATCACGGGCATAGCATAAATGCAATTGGCCTTGTCATTGGTATTCATGTTGGTGCAATGTATCTGCCATCGCTCTTTACAGGCATATTAGCTGATCAATTTGGTAGAAAGGCAATCGTTTTTGCTGCTGGGGTCACTTTATTATTAGCTGGAGTTGTAGGGGCACTGGCACCTGGAGATTCGATGGTATTTATGATTATTGCACTTGCGTTACTTGGTCTTGGTTGGAATCTTGGTTTAATAAGTGGAACAGCACTTATTATTGATTCTACTAATGCATCCACGAGAGCGAAAACACAAGGCACAACAGATGTGTTTATTGCACTCGCTGGCGCATCTGGTGGGGCAATGTCAGGAATGGTGGCAGCAGGTTCAAGTTATGCGGTACTATCTTTAACTGGTGGTGTATTAGCTCTTTTACTTGTTCCAATTGTCTTCATAGTTGATAGAAAAAAAGAATCATAACTTGTCCTCTACGTGCATAGAATAGTAGAAACATGACTAAGGGGGCAGTCTATGCACAAGTGGTTATTAATTAGTTTAATTACTTCTTCTTTTTTTATAAACGAACAAACACAGGAAGTAGAAATCCCTATAGAATCAATTGGACAAGCCGTTGAATACACGCAGCTAAATATTGAATATAAGTTAGCGGAAGATGATGTCTCACGCTCTTACTCTACTTTAGCGACCCAAGGAAAAGAAGTTGCTAGAGTATTCATTCATGTAGATTCAGCAGCAGAAAATGCCGCAGAACAATTACGTTTTGCGTATAAGCTACATGAAACACTTGAGAAAACATTTCCTGGATTAAGCAGAGGAATTGTATCAAGTGATTCTTCACAGCTGATTAATCGGACTCCCTCGCTGTTTATGCATATTGGGGGAGTAGAGAACACGAAAGAAGAAGTAGATAAGACATTTGCACTTATTAAAGAAATAGTAAGAGAGATTCAAAATGAGTAAATGCAAAAGAGTGCTAACTTAATTCGTTAGCACTCTTTTGCTTACGTAATTGGTATAAGTAAACTTGAATAGATTTAAAGTGGTTTAATTAAAATGTAAATGCTTAAATTCATAAGCCTGAACATAATAAAAAAAGGAATGGAAGTTATATAGTTTGAACATTCCGATTGATTGTGCGATTGTTAAGGCAGGAGGTTAAACAATGGAGTTGATGACTAAGCGGTTACACATTCGACCATTTGACAAACAAGATTGGTTAGCTGTTTACGATTACGTATCAATACCTGAAGTGATGGCGTATATGCCAAATGGAGTGCTAAACGAAACAGAGGTTAAAAAACTAGTAGGCCAGCATTCGGAGCACAATGCAAAAAAGTATGCGATTGTATTAATAGAAGAAAATCAGCTAATTGGTCATCTTGAGTTTTTTAGTTACTTTGGCACTCATACATATGAGATTGGCTGGGTCCTTAATCCAAAATACCAAAATAAAGGGTATACAACTGAAGCAGCTAAAGCAGTAATGAACTATGGATTTGAAGAAATGAAGTTACATAGGATTGTCGCAACATGTCAACCAGAAAATATACCTTCATGGAAAGTGATGGAAAAAGTTGGGATGAGGAGAGAAGGGTTGTTTAAGAAATGTATCCCACATGGTGAGCTGTGGTGGGATGAATATGCTTATGGCGTCTTAGCAGAAGAGTGGTAAAATACGTGAACTACGAGGGGATTGGGGCCTTTTAAATGGAACAGCAATGGCTAAGTTGGGCAAGAAGAATGCAAGCAATTGCCCAGTCTGGAATCGCATTTTCAAAAGATACGTTTGACATTGAGCGATATGAAGAACTAAGAGGTATCAGTGCAGAAGTGCTTGAACATTATTCTAGTTTGGAGAGAGAAAAAATTGAAGCATTGTTTGCAAAAGAAGAAGGTTATCAAACGCCAAAAGTGGATGTACGCGGTGTCGTGTTTAAAGAGAATCGAATTTTACTTGTTCGAGAAAGGTCAGAGAGCCGTTGGTCGCTCCCTGGTGGATTTTGTGATGTCGGTTTATCCGCAGCAGAAAACATTTTGAAAGAAATAAGAGAGGAATCAGGATACGAAACGAAAGCCGTGAAGTTTTTGGCTTTACTGGATATGAATAAACATCCTCATACGCCTCAACCCTATCATTATTATAAAATTTTTATTCAATGTGAACGAATAGGTGGAGTAAAGAGCTTGGGTATTGAAACCGATCAAGTTGATTTTTTTGCGAGAGATGAATTACCAAACCTTTCAGTTGGTAGAAATACAGAAGAACAAATTAAAAAGATGTTTGCTTTTTATGATGATCCATTAAAGCAATCTATTTTTGATTAACGAAACAGGCGGCTAACGATTCTAGTCGCCTGTTTTATTTTGTCATTTAAAGTTTAGAGGTTAACACTCCAAATAGTTTGTCAGAAAACTTGTCGAAAATAACCAAAAAATCAAACGATTCTAGTAGGCTTATACGTATAAAAATCTATCATGCTAAATGGATTTTACTACGAAGAACAGGAGTGGTGATGGTGACAAATCGTCCAATCCCTTTGGAACATCCAAAGAAGACGAGTAAATGGTCAACCGTTGTAAAAGAAAAAACAATAAAACAGGTCCTGCCTCCAATTGTAGCGCTTGTGATAGTGGTCGGACTGTGGGAATTAATTGTGCTATTGGCTGGAACACCCCCATATATAATGCCAAAGCCAAGTGACATTGTACAAGCAGCAATTACCAACTGGTCAAACCTTTCTAGTGCTTTAATGACCACAATCGTCTCTAGTGTAACTGGTTTTTTGCTAAGCGTTATTATTGGTATTGGACTGGCGGTTATGATGGCTAGTTCAGAATGGGTTGAACGCAGTTTTTATCCGTATGCAGTGATCTTACAGACGATACCCGTAGTAGCTGTGGCACCAATCATTGTCATTTGGTTAGGTTCGGGAATGAGCGCCATTGTTGTTATCGCTTTTTTAATTGGCTTTTTTCCAATGCTATCCAACACTTTAATTGGCTTAAACGCAACAGACAGAAATATGCAAGACTTGTTCACTCTTTATCATGCTTCTAAATGGCAATTGATGTGGAAACTTCGTTTTCCAGCAGCGCTACCGTTTGTGATTGCTGGAATGAAAATTTCTTGTACGCTTGCAGTCGTTGGCGCCATTGTCGGAGAATATATCGCTGGTGTTGGTGGTGGAGCTGGAGGACTAGGCTATTCAATTACGGTAGCAGCTTCAAGAATTCAGACACCATATTTATTTGCGCTTGGACTTTCGGCAGCTATGTTAGGAATCGTCTTTTTCTTAGTTGTTAATGCCCTCTCAAAGAAATTACTTGGATCTTGGCATGATTCAGAAATGAAGAAAGAGTAATGAATTGAAGTAGGTTCTGTGATGGAATCGAATATGTGTTGGCTAAATTGGCGTCGAATGTTTTTCAGTATGCCTAAAAGTCGGAGTGAAAATAATACATTTTGCAATCGCTTATACAATATGGTCGTAGAAAAAGAAAAGGAGGCAATCGTTAATGAGCGTAAAAGAAATCCAAGATCGTTCCGCTTTGCAAACAACGAAGAGTTTAGAGCCGATCTTATCGATTGCGAATGTGAACAAAACGTATGGAAATGATACGATCGCTTTATCCAATATGAACCTAGACATTTATGAAGGCGAATTTACCTCATTTGTTGGACCATCAGGTTGCGGGAAATCTACTATTTTTAAAATTATTGCTGGGTTAAGTGAACCGACATCTGGGAAAATAACGATGGGAAAAGAAGCGATAAACCGTTCAGAGATTGGTTTTGTGTTTCAAAGCGCTACACTTTTACCGTGGCGTAGCGTAGCGGACAATGTTGCTTTGCCACTTGAACTTAAAGGAGTAGCAAAGGAAGAGCGCTTAAAGCAGGCAAACGATGTGCTTGAACTAGTGGGTCTTAATGGTCAAGGTGAATCGCTTCCACGTCATCTTTCGGGGGGGATGAAAATGCGTGTATCCATTGCTCGGTCATTAATTGCGAAACCTAAACTGTTGTTAATGGATGAGCCTTTTGGAGCACTGGATGAGATGACAAGGCAAAATCTCCACTATGAGTTGTTGAACATATGGAGAAAAACGAATATGACTGTCTTGTTTATAACCCATAATGTATTTGAGGCTGTATTCTTATCAACAAAAATAGCTGTGATGAGCGCTAGACCAGGTAGAATTACAGATATGCTCAGCGTGCCTGCTTACGATCGTGATGAGTCATTCCGTTCGAGACCAGAATTTAGCCAACTGGTAGGAAAGGTGTCTGGAGCATTACATGATTAAGCATTGTCTTCAAAAAGACGATTAAGAGAATAGAAGAAAAAAGAGTATGAATGAATGGGCATAGGATTTATGGTATCCTCGCCTTGGTTGATGGTTAATCCCCGTTTTAGAGGAGGATTAGCCATCGTCTACATATTAGATGATCTATTAGATTAACATCACTTCTTCGTTTACTAATTAAATCAAGTAATGAATGAAATAAATATATATAGTTGTAAAAAAAGGTCTTGACAAGTTTGGGAAAGGTAAGGATAATTCAAATTGAAAGCGCTTCCTTTTTGGTGGGGCGCTCCTGAAATTGAATTATTTTTTTGGATACTTAGTTTATAATATAAACAAACAAAATTTGATTGGAGGTATACTAATGAAAAAAGGTGCAGTTTGTGCTTTAGTGGGGGCATTGAGCTTGTCGTTATTTGTTGGGTGTAGCAACGAAGATCCAAAAGATGAAATCACAATTTGGAGTTTTACGGATGAGGGCGAATATGCAGTTGAAGCTTTTTTAGAAGAAAATCCTAATGTGAAAGTTAATTTTCAGTATATTCCATCAAGTCAATATGAAACAAAGCTGAGATCAGCTTTATCAACTGGAATTCGGGCACCCGACGTATTTGCTTTAGAGGCTGAGTATGTTCGGAAATTTATTGATCATCCCTCGCTAGAGTCGTTAACTGGTGCTCCTTATTACGCAGATGAGTTGGTGGAAGACCATTATGATTATATCCAAGGAATTGAAAAAGATTTTGAAGGGGATGTACGTACTGTTGCCTATCAAGGAACGACTGGTGGCTTTTATTTCCGTAGAGACTTAGCAGAAGAATATCTAGGTACAGATGATCCTAAAGAAGTGAGTGCGATGATTGAAACATGGGACGACGTTTTTTCAATTGGTGAAAAAATTTATGAGGAAAGTGGAGGGGAGGTAAGGATGCTGCCCAATTGGAATTCAATTGGGCAAGTGCAAGATGCAATTGTTAAGGAGCCATGGGTCGTGGATAACGAGTTGGTAATTGATCAAGCAAAACACGATGCTCTGGACTTAGTTGATCAAGCAATTGAAACCAATTCACTTGCCATGTTGGAAGATTGGTCGCCAGGTTGGTCGTCTTCAATGCAGCAAGGGAGCATTCTTTTTTATCCAGGACCTTCTTGGTATTTAAAATTTGTATTGCAATCAAACGCCCCTGATACGACGGGTCAGTGGGGGCTTGCAAGTGGTCCATCAGCGTTTAGTGGAGGTGGAACGTTTTATTCTGTTTACTCTGGAAGCGAGAACAAAGAGCTGGCTTGGGATTTTGTAAAATACTACGGTTTTGATGTTGACTTTCTAGAAGGGCTGGCTGTTGAAGAACAGTATTATACGAGTAATCGTGTTGCTAACGAAGGTGTAGCGGATGAGATTACGAGTGATTTTCTAGCTGGCCAAAATTTCTTCGAATTCTTTAATGAAGAATCAGAGAAAGTGAATGCAGTGGTTCGTACATCCTTTGATGGCGATATTAATAGCATTTTTAATGAATTGTTAGGTTCCTATGCACGTGGCAATTTCAGCTCAAAAGATGCATTTTGGGAGAGATTTAAACGAGATGTAAAAATATATTTTCCTGAATTGACTGTCGAATAAAGCGTAATGAAGGAGGGGGTATATGATGTTCGCGAAACGAATCAACAAAGGGAACAGTGGTTATTTCTTTATCGCTCCATTTTTTATCGTCTTTTTATTATTTGGGCTTTACCCTATTCTCTATTCCTTTTATTTAAGCTTAACGAACTGGGACGGGTTAAATGATCCTGAATTTATTGGATTGGCTAACTATGCCCGCGCAGTGATAGATCCTTTGTTTCTACAATCATTATTCAATACATTTTTTATCTGGATTGTATCGGTCGTTCCACAACTTACGATAAGCCTGGTGCTTGCGGTTATTCTTACGAATAAATTTCTAAAAGGAAAAGACTTTTTCCGAGCTGTTTACTTTTTTCCAAATATTGTAACGGCTGCTTCACTTGGTTTGCTCGTTAGTCTAATGTTTGATTGGCAAACGGGTAGTGTGAATCAATTATTAATGTCTATCGGCATTGTTGATAATCCGTTTGATTGGAAGAACAATGCACTATTTATGCAAATGCTTGTATCTGCTATTCTCTTTTTTCAATACTTCGGGTACTCAATGTTAATTTATATAGCTGGATTGCAAGGAATATCGCCTGAATATGCTGAGGCTGCAAGGGTAGATGGTGCTAGCAGAGTACAGATTTTCTTTAAGATTACGGTGCCACTTCTAAAGCCCATCATTCTTTTTCAAGTAATAACATCGTTAATCGGTGGAGTGCAAATCTTTGATCAACCTTATATGTTGACCGCTGGATCTGGCGCCCCCGACCATGCGACATTAACAAGTGTTATGTACTTGTACCGTACAGCATTTGAACAAGGAAGATTTGGTTATGGTGCCACAATTGCTTTCTGTCTGTTCCTTGTCATTGTTACTTTATCCATTGTGTCATATCTTGTTTCAAGGAATCGAAGCAAAATATCATGAGGGGGGCGATGAGATGAATAAGCAAACAGTTTCAGTTAATAAAGGAAACGTGTCGATAGAACATAGAAAGAAAAAAAGAGCGCAAGCCTCCCTATATCTTGTTTTAGGATTGCTTGCGGCAATCTGTTTGTTTCCATTCTATTTGATGATTATGTACTCAACGCATACAAATGCAGATATTACTTCCACATTCTTATTCCTTCCCGGTAATCATTTATTGGAAAATTTATCTCGAATGGTTGAGAATGTGAATATTTTTAGAGGGTTTATGAATAGTTTTATTATCGCTGGTGGTTCTACTGCTCTGACGCTCTATTTTGGCGGTATGACTGCTTATGGATTCTCTAAGTTTAAATTCAAGTATAATACAGTTCTGTTTTTGTTTATGTTAGCGACGATGATGATTCCAGCACAATTGGCTTTAATTGGGAGTTACCGTTGGCTTGGAATGATTGGGTTACTTGATTCACATGCTGCAATCATTCTCCCTGCAGCAGCAAACACATTTGCTGTTTTCTTTATTAAACAATTTCTTGATGGTAGCGTACCAGATGATGTATTAGAATCAGCTCGAATTGATGGGGCTGGTGAATTAAAGATTTTCCATCGCATTATTTTGCCCATGATTGTACCTGCTTTAGCCGCAATTGGCATCTTTACATTTATAGGTGCTTGGAATAACTTTATTAGCCCCCTCGTCCTTTTGTTTTCAGAGGAAAAGTATCCTTTGCCTGTAATGGTAGCAATGATTCAAGGATACTATGATACAGATTACGGTTTAATGTATTTAGGAGTTGCGATGTCCGTCCTACCAATTATCATTGTATTTTCAATCTTCTCTAAGCGGATTATGGGAAGTGTGGCAATAGGAGCTGTAAAAGGATAAAACGAGAGCCAACAGTTAATATAACTGCTGGCTCTTTTGTCTATTATTAGGTGAAACTTTTTGAACTTTCATTCGAATAAAAGAGTACGGATACACGAAATAGGAGGAACAAACATGCTAAAGAAGCAGAGTCACTTATCAACTACCTTACTAGATGGAGAGTATCGAAGTGTTTATCAACAAACAAGTGAGGATTTTCAGGAAATGATTAATGAAGCAAAGTTCATTCAGTTATGTGAAGATTTTCTTGAGGGAGTCACATCATTCACACGCATTTCAACAATAAAGATAAAAGAGTACACGGAATGCCAATGGTTGGCGGATGTTACAGATCGAGGCATTAGGGCGTATTTTTCTAGTGACGGAACAATAGGAGGACTGCAATTTATACCAATTGCATCTTATCCTAAAACCGATAAAGCATATACACGCAATCGATACAAAATGCCCATAAAAGAAGAGTGGATGACTTTTTGGGGTGGGGTGAATGAACTGGTAAACTACCATTACCCTTATGAAAGTCAGCGATACGCTTATGACTTGGTCATGATGAGAGATGGTTTTAGTTATGACGGTAGTCCAGACCAAAATGAAAACTACTACGCATTCGGAAAAGAAGTAGTCGCACCATTAGATGGAATCGTTATTTCACTTGAAAATGAAGTGAAGGATAATACTCCAACCCTGGAAATAAATGAAGTTCATCCGCTTGGGAACTACGTCATTATCAAACATACGCATGAGGAGTATAGTTTGCTTGCACACTTTAAGAGGAAGAGCCTTTTAGTATCGATCGGTGATCATGTGAAAGCCGGAGATTTGCTTGGGCAATGCGGAAATTCTGGGCACTCCACAGAACCGCATATCCATTATCAAGTAAGTAATGGACCTGACATTAAAAACATGGTTTCATTACGAATAAAACTAGACAATGAGCCAGTGCGTGGAGATACGGTAAGAGGGTTTCTATGAGGCAAATTGAAGCCGTGTTTATCGATCGCGATGGAACGATTGGCGGGACAGGGCACTTTATTCACCCACGGAAATTCCAGCCCTATCCCTATAGTATTAAAGCAATTCGGATGTTAGAAGAGAACCAGCTCAGATCATTTGCTCTTTCGAACCAACATCGCATTAGTAAAGGCGAAGCAACCTTACAAGATTTTGAACAAGAATTTAACCTTTTTGGATTGGATGATGCGTTTGTTTGTCCCCATAGTTCGGCTGCAGGCTGCAATTGCCATAAACCGAGAACAGGACTATTAGAGAAAGCAGCGACAGTGCATCAACTGGTTTTAACAAAAACAGCTGTTATTGGGGAGGTCGGTGCAACAGATATGTTAGCTGCTGATAAGGTGGGAGCATATAAAATCTTAGTACGAACAGGCTGGGGAGAAAAGTCTTTAGGGAAGTTTCGGCATACATGGAAAGATACAGAACCAGATTATATTGCTTTGAATTTATTAGAAGCAGTAAAATGGATAATAAAATACAACAATGGTATGGGGAATGCACTTTGAACTATCAAACAACAGTGAAAGACGTAACAGCTGATCAATTATCTGGATTTTTTGACGGTTGGCCAAATCCTCCAAGCCAAGACACGCACTTGATTTTACTCAAGCAGAGCAGTTATGTTGTTATCGCAAGAGACGATTCAAGTCATAATGTCGTAGGTTTTATTACCGCGATTAGCGATGGTGTGCTTTCAGCTTATATTCCTTTTCTGGAAGTAGTGCCGGCATATAAAGGAAGAGGGATAGGAAAAGAGTTGGTTAAACAAATGTTAAAACAACTTGATGATATTTATATGATTGATGTGTGTTGCGATGATGACGTTGTTGGCTACTACGAATCATTTGGTATGCAACGTACAAATGGTATGGTTAAAAGAAATTATGATAAACAAGTAGGGAAACAGAGTTAGAGGTGAAACGAGAGTGGAGGTTAAAATAGCATTAGTAGGAGAAAGCGAAGCGGTTTGGAAAGCTCATAAGATGATTAAGTGTTTTGATTTTAAAGGACTTCCATCACAAGTAAAGATGTATAACTCAAGTGAGGAAGTCTTGGCAGAAGGATAAAAAGAAAACATTATTGCGATTGATGAGAATCTGTTTTTTGATGATCTGCCTCGAGTGCAATTGGAGCTAATCAAACGTGTCAATCTGCAAGACGACCGTATCATCCTTACTCAAGTAACCTGAGATTTTAATCATGAAAAAATAAAAAATTAATTAAAAGAACTTGAAGTAGAAGAAACGTACGTAAAGATTCCAATAAAAGGAGGAGTGAGGGAAGAACGTGTAGAGGAGATAAAGTTAACTTCAAAAGCAATCGTTTGCTCATCTGGACTAATCGCAAACCTATGATATTCAGACCAACGAATATACAACAATTGACCTTCCTGTTACCATCATTGAACAATTTCAACTATCGTCGACTGGAACCATTTATTTACTTGGTGGGACAGCGACAAAGCCAAACAATATATATAGACAAACGGCAAATGGTTGGGAACATTTAACGGCCATAAGGTATCAGGGGTTGACGAAAATGACTTGGTTATGTCGAAATTCATTCGGTATCCATCGATGGATCGACTTGAAATTGAAGCATTATACTATGAACCTGCAAAAGACAAAGACAATGGTTACACTATTCTCTTGCCTCATGGAGGTCCTCAAGCTGCAGATCTATTAACATTTTCCTCTTGGCAACAGATCTTTGCCTTTGAAGGATATCGAGTCGTGTCCCCCAATTACAGAGGTTCTACAAGGTATGGGTCATCTTTTACAAAAATGGTAGAAGGCGATTGGGGTGATGGACCCCGCTATGATGTCATTGCTTGTGTGGAATACTTAATCGATCAAGGATGGGTGAATCGAGAGAAACTGTTTGTCCTTGGAGCAAGTTATGGTGGGTATATGTCACTCTTGCTTCACGGACGCCACCCCGATTACTTTAAAGCGGTTATTGATATTTGTGGTGTTTCGAATTTATTTAGTTTCTCGAGTTCCGTACCCGATTCATGGAAACCAATTATGGAGCAATGGGTTGGGGGCGAAAGGACGGGATAAAAGACAAGCTCTAGAAGAGATTTTGGTTGAAATGGATCAGCGTATTATTTATAGCTTAAATGAAACGCCACTGCAGGAACGCGAAGATCTAAAACAAGAGATTTATAAATGAATCCTTGAAGCACTTGATAAAATGGAGGTTGTACCACTAGAACCTTCGTTGAGCGGAAAATACATGAAGATAATTCGAATGAAGAATGAAATAACAACTATTGATTTGATACGTAATCAGTCTTAGAGAATAGGATTAATATTAACGTAATGATGGTACAGTGTGGTTATTTTCGATATAGTTAATAAAGTAGTAGGCTTGTGATCCTTTCTCCTTATTAAATAAGGAGGGAGGTGTTTGTTTATTCCTTTACCCACACGTAAACAGCGAATGGAACGGCAGAAAGTAAAACAAAAAAGCCGCAGGAAACTAGCCATTTCCGCAGCTTTGAGTGGACTTCTTTATCTTGTGTTAGAAGAGTCGATAAAGAAGTTTATTGAATATCTATTTAGTTCCATAACAGGTTCTAAATAGAGCGTGATCGGTCAGAGTGATATCGGAATCTCAGCGGATTTTCCGATATTGGATCGCTTTACCTACTACGACTCTGGCCGATTCAAGTTAATATCTTTAATAGTATATCCAATATATTTTAAATTATGCCAGCATATAAAAAGACAAATAAAAAACGCCCTATCTCAGCGGTGTAGGACGCTTTTGACGACGTAGCCAACGCCGTTCGGTGTTTGTTTATCCCTATGTCATAAGAATATCATAGTTTGCATTTTATATCAAAGGTTAAAACTCTAATAAAATGAGGGGAAATCTTGATTCAAGATACAGAAAGAAAACTGATTTGTCAGCTTACCACATCCTGAATGGTTGATGAATCCGAGATACATTCCTACGGATGAGGAGCGTTACTATAAGTGATTGATGCCTCGTAACCGAGTTTTTTCTATTATACTAGTCTCTCTATAAATCAGTCATCTTCGTAATACAAATCGTCTAATTAATTGCCGACTTCCTGGAGGTTTGATGTGGTATAAATTTTAGTTGTTTTAGGATCATCATGTCCAGCCGGGTTGTAAGTGGAACCCGTTTGGCAGCTTGGTAGAGAAACGTATGGCGAAAAACGTGTGGGTGAATCGTTCCTTTTTAAATCCGCGGCGAGTATTAACTTCTGGGCTATCTTTAAGGACGCAGGACAATAAGAAGGAAGATAACTTGGATAAGTTGAAAATAAAGAGATGCAGCTCTGTGATCAGTATTTATTGGGGGAAAGATGATGGGAGAATGGTTGAGAAAGGAAATTTCATATGCAGCAGGAGCGAAATCTATCCGCCAGTTAAACAAAGGCTTCTCTTATGATATAAAGTACGTAATCGATGAGCAATACCTTGTTAGAATATTTCCGATGGAAGAGATAGAACGTAGAAAAATAGAATTTTAAACGTTGCAGAGTTGTTCTGCTTATTCTGCATTTGTACCAAAGGCTTTGGAAATTGGTGTGTTGGAAGAACTCGATAAAGCGTATATGATTCTCTCTTATACACAAGGAGAAGATGGAGAAGTAGCACTTAAATCATTAACAACAACACAGCAGTATGAGGCAGGTTTTGTGGCTGGGAAGGAGCTGTGCAAACTTCATCAAATTCCTGCGGCAAATACTTGGCCTGTATGGGCTGAAGCAAAAAAGAAAAAAAGCGATCGCTATCTGAAGGCGCTTGAGGAAATTGAAATTGAAGTTTCGTTAATACAATTGTTGAAAAGCTACATAGAAACACATGAATTCCTTTTGCACGACCGACCGAATAGGTTTCAACACGACGATTTCCATCCATCAAATATCATTATTGATCAAAAGCAGTTTGCTGGACTTATTGATTTTCAGAGAGTGGATTTTGGCGATCCGATTCACGATTTGCAGAAGCTCGGCTTTTTTGCTGTTCGAATGAGTGTGCCATTTTCAAGAGGCGCAATTGATGGCTACCACAATGGCGTGGAACCTAGCGAGTCATTTTGGCAGTTATATGCGCTATATAGTGCTATGCATGTCGTCTCTGCTATTGTTTGGGGAAAGAGAATGAGTGAACAGCAGTATAGCCTTGTTTTCTTATTCACTAGATGTCATTAACGATCATGAGGGTTTCACAAAAGCAATTCCAAGCTGGTATAAAGAATCAGAATGATAGGAGAGAGTGAAAAATAGAACATTTACGTTTCCCGATTGGCACGTTTGATTCGAACAAACAATTAACCGAAAACGAGGTACAAGAATGGATTGAATCGATTAAAACATTTCCCGCTCGCTTACGTGGGGTTGTTGAAAACATGCCAGAATCTTTATGCGATCAATCGTATCGTGAAGGGGGATGGACAGTTCGTCAGCTTGTCCACCATCTTGCAGATAGTCATATGCAGTCATTCAGTCGATTCAAGTTTGCTTTGAGCGAAGAGAGTCCGACAATTAAGCCATACTCTGAATAATTATGGACAGAATTACCTGATGCAAGTGCGCCAATCGAGCCATCCTTATGCATAATTGAAGGATTGCATGCAAGATGGGTATTTTTGCTGGAGTCCTTAACTGAGGCAGAGTTGAAAAGAGTTTTTCATCACCCAGATGATGGAGAAATTGTTCTTGAACGTAGTATAGGCAAGTATGCATGGCATGGCGACCATCATTTGGCTCACATTAAACTGATAGTAAAAGCTGGTTGCTAAAAAACATAAGATTCGATAAGATAAAAATAACATTATAGGAAATGTACGATCAAAATTATCTGTGGATCTTTTCAGAGCTTTGCTCTTTTTTCGCCACACTGGGCTATTTATGCCCGGTGTGGCTTTTTATTTGTAGAAAGGATGGTCGAAATGAAAAACAATTGGATGTATGCACTAATTGTCTTAGCTGGGGGCACGTGTTTTGGCATCTTATCCACGTTTGTCAAACTTGGATATGAAAATGGATTGAATTTAACTCAAATTGTAATGGCTCAATTTTTAGCGGGTATCTTGATACTAGGAGGGATGCTTGTTTTTTCTAAAAAACACCACCTTTCACTAAAGACATTACTTGCGTTATTTGCTTGTGGCGTCCCTACAGGACTTACTGGTGTTTTTTATTATCATTCGCTCCAAACGCTTGATGCGTCTCTTGCTGTCATTTTTTTATTTCAATTTGTCTGGATTGGTTCTCTTTATGAGTACCTTTTTTCTAGAAAAAAGCCGACTAAAAAACGTATTCTTTCCATTGCAATTTTAATTGGAGGATCTATTCTTGCGGCTGGTGTGCTGCAATCAACTGTTCAATTTAATTGGATTGGAGCAGCTTGGGCGATGCTTGGTGCATTTTGTTCAGCATTGTTTATGTATATGACTGGGACAATAGGGACAACTGTCCCAGTTGTCCAAAAAAGTTTTATCATTTCTATTGGAGGTTTTATAACATCTGGCCTTTTGTTGTTGCCAACTCTGAATAGTTTTTTTGCTGGGGGAATTCAACCGGCCTTAGTTGGAATCGGTTTGCTCATCGGTTTATTTGGTGTCGTACTTCCGCCGCTGCTTTTTTCTATTGGTATGCCTAAGGTCGGTTCTGGGCTTGGGGCTATTCTTTCAACAGCAGAACTACCTGTTGCACTCATCTTATCTATTTTCCTTTTGCACGAAACGGTGCGACCGTTACAATGGCTAGGGGTAGCCATTATCTTTACAGGTATTGCTATTGGAAATGTTGAATGGAAACAGGTTGGGATAATGTTAAAACAAAAACACGCTAATTAGCGTGTTTTTGTTGTTTTTTTAGGGCAATTACACCTGATAATAATCCATTTACTGCGAATAGACAAAGGAGCACGGTGCAAAGGAATGCAACGTCAGGGGCGAAGAGGCGAAACGTATGCCACGGAACACCAAGTAAGTGAGGTATGAATAAAGTTCCTACGATTGTTATAAGAAGCTGAATCCCAGCAAAAACAAACCAAGAGATTGGACGTTTGATTGAACCGTAACGAATTTTTAAAAACAGAAAAATAGAACTTATAATAGTGGACAAGACAACTACTGTGACTAGTACAGGTATGCTAGGCTTTAGTTGAGGGAAATCAGTGAGAGATTCGCCATTAAGAATTTGGATAATGCCCTGTTTTAAAAAGAATAGACCTTCTTCCTCAAGCGCATGGGTTTTGTTTGTTAAAATTGCGCCGCTCCATCCTGTTTCAGGCAGATAAAAAATTTCATTTTGAAAATGAGGTGTGGAGCCTGAATGCCAAATCATTTCTTCATTCGTCCCAATATTGGAAAAACGCAAACCGAAACCGTACGATTGGGTTTCATCTCTTGCAAAGAGAGGTTCCTTATACAGCTTTTGCACTAGTATGATCGATAAAGAAGTCATCATTATAACCACTTAACAAGCTTAAGTATGCCATCATGTCGTTTGCGCTCGCGGCAATATAGCCGTATGGAGCACCGCTATTGTCATACATGTCTGGTCCAGGGTATGCTTGCCCAAACCAAGACTCGTATCCAGAGGGGAGCGCGTTGCTATAAGCAGATTGTTTATCTGCTGCCGCATTGTCCATTGCAAGGGGCGTAAAGATACGTTCTTGCATAAAATTGCTATATGGTTGCCCAGCTATTTCTTCAATAAGTGCACCTAGAAGGATGTAATTGGCGTTGCTGTATTGATGAATTTCTCCTGGTGCAACAGTTAATTTAAGTGTGGAGACTTCGTGGGCCATTAAACGTATTGCCTCTTTATCGTTTAACCCTCGATCAGATAGCTTGTAGCCATCGTAACTTCCAAAACCACTTGTCTGACTAAGCAGATCACTAATTGTAATGGCATTTGCTTTTTTGTCTTCAAATGTAAGCCATGGTATTAAGGTGGTTACAGAATCATCTAAATCAAGAGCGCCATCATCAATAAGAACGGCAATAGCAAGCCCGGTTAAAGATTTGCTTATGGACCCTAATAGAAACGGAGTATCGAGTTCTACTGGTTTTTGTTCACCACCAGTCACCCCCCATGCATTCGCGTAAAAAAGACTGTCCTCTTTAAGTAGAGCAATAGAAACCCCAGGTATATTTCGTTCAGTCATAAAGCGCTCAACCAATTGAGTAATCTGCTCTTCTTTACTCAATTGTGCTGTAGCTATGTGTGGGAATAGAGGGAATAATAAAATATTTATTATGATAAAGGTGCGCAAGACTATTTTCATCTTAGGCACCTTGTACTTGCCGCTTTTTTAAAAGGAATAGAGAAAGAATAAAAACGATTAATGAGATAACTAAACTTGTTGAGGTTAAGGCTGCATTCCACCAGCTATTGTCTGAAATACGATATATAAGATTGTATTGGTATGAATTTAGGGGATTAAAGAATTCTGTTAAAGTAAATGCAAACAGCAATTGACAAGCTAAAAATGTGATCACTGAAGTAAGCGAGGTGATCAATATTGGCAGACTTGATGCTATTCTGGACTGCTGTAATTGGTTACCAGGACTGTGAAGATCAATGCCGCATGCTTCTAAATGTGATTTGGCAAATATCTCTGGTTCTTCTAAATTAGAGAATGAGTCTTCTCCATTGTCTCGATATTCTTCAAAATGAGAAATGAGTTGCTCATTCACTTCTCTTATTTGAATAGAATCAAGCTCATAGTGTTGGATTTCGGAATTGACCTTCTCAAGATAGGTTACTTCTTGCTTCGTTAAGTTATTTTTCATTTTCATTTACACCCTTCCACCCATTTTCAACTAATAACGAAGAAATATCATTTTGTAGTTCAAGCCACTCCTCAATTTTTTTATGTAGTCGTTCCTTCCCTTGCTCATTAATCTCATAATATACCCGGGCACGTCCGCTTTCTGTAAAGACTCGATCTGTTTCAACCCAACCTTGAGTTTTAAGCTTAGTCAGAATTGGATAAATACTTCCAATGCCTTTTAGTTCTAAATTATGTGTTTCCAATTCCTTCATCAGTTCATACCCGTAACTCTTTTGCTTTGCTAGAATCGCTAATACACACATTTCAAGATGACCTTTTATTAAACTTATTTTATCCATAAAATAAACTTATCAGGATTATATATTTAAATCAAGTATATATTTTATTTATTCCAATTCTTAGTAAGCATACAAAATATATAGAGAATGCAATAGTAGAACGGAATGGAAGGGAACTTAATAGCAGGAGCAAATATCTCTGGATTTAAGAAAGTAGCGGACGTTATGATTGCGCAAGGAGTCATTTAAAAAGAAGATCTCTTGGTTAGTAACGAAGGACGCAGAATTGAGGGAAAGCTCAAATCTAAAAACCTAATGTATATTTTAAAAATGAAATGGTGAATGGATAAAATCGATCATAAGATAAAAACAATTACTGTTCACTAGGAGGAGCAAGATGCAAATTTACGAAGATTGGAATGGTCACAATGTGAAACTAACATGGATGCCAAATCATGTTTTATCATCGGAGAAAGTCATTACAAGCGTCCATGGACTCTGTCTTTACCAAGGACTTGTTCTTCTCGTGAACATTAAAGGAAGGGGATTTAACTATCCAGGGGGGCACATTGAGGATGGAGAATCACCGATAGATGCTTTACATAGGGAAGTATATGAAGAAGGTTATGTAAAAGGAGAGGCTATATATATTGGTGCGATCGAGGTGAGTCATTAAAACAACTCTCTATATGAACCAGAAGGGAACTATCCATTCATTGGCTACCAAACCTTTTATCAATTGGAAGTAAAACAGCGGTTGCTGTTTTTGAAGGAGCACGAGTCAACAGCTCGCATTTGGATGGAACCTAATCTTGTTTCTTCTGTCATTAACGATCATGCACTTGCAAAAAGGATTGTAAGGGAGTTTTGTAGAGAAGCTAACTAAATCGGAGACAACCATAATGGCCCTGGTGGTGTCATGAGTATTAGCTTGAAATCTTCCTCTTGGTCAATTTTTAGTAGCAAAAATAAGGAATACAAAGAGTTATTAAACGAAGCGTATAGAGTCATGCTTAAGTAATTAAAAAATAAGTCCAGCTATTCTGGACTTATTTTTTGCGTATCCCCATTTGTTTATTTGCACTTACAGGCCAAGCCTCTTTAGGTATTATTGGAATTGATGCAATCGCTTTTTCAACAGTATTTGGGAAAGGGGCTGGTCGACCGCTTATCTGATCCATTCCCATGACCATTTGTTCACTTGTGGAAATCGTATCTCCGTTATTATTCTTCATTTCAAACCAAAGATGCATCCGTTTTTGGTCAAGATCAAGCAAGTGAACAAAAACGTACAAAGTTTGACCTTTTTGTGCTTCGGCTAAGTATTTGATATGAGCTTCGAGTGTGAAAATCGTGTAATTTTCTTGATTGCGACCTACTTCGTCCAAACCAATCGAATCAATTAACGCATCAAGACTTATGCTAAACGCTTCTGCGTAGGCAGCATCGTTCATGTGACCATTATAATCGACCCATCTCTCGAAAACTTCACCACTCCAAATAGGCTTATTTCTCATATGCAATCAACTTTTCCGATGGCCAGAAACCTTCTTCTTCTAGTAACTGCATGAGTTTGATTAAAAAGCGGTCACGACGGTTTTCCATCTCCTGAATAGAGGTTGTACCACTTTGAGCAGCGGTACCTTCAATCACTTTTTGACTTAATTCATCAGTGAGTTCAGGAGCAACTAACCGTGTCCAAGGCAGCTTTAATGCTGGTCCGAATTGTTCAAGCATATGCTTCATGCCTTCGCTACCCCCAGCGAGATGGAGTGTGAGGAAAGGACCCATTAGTGCCCAACGTAAACCTGGCCCATAAACAATGGCTTTATCAACTTCTTCTGTTGTAGCAATACCATCATTGACGATATGTAAGCTTTCGCGCCAGAGTGCTTCCATCAAACGGTCACCAATATGACCATCAATTTCTCCTGACATCATCAAGGGCTTCATATTCATAAGATCGTAAATGTCTCGCGCTTTCTCCATAAAGTTTATTTCTGTCTTTTCTCCCCCTGCAATCTCAACAAGTGGAATTAAATAAACTGGATTAAACGGATGGGCCACGATGACCCGTTCAGGATGATTTACGCAATTTTGTTGCAGTACAGTTGGTATATAGCCAGATGTACTTGAGGCAATAATTGCATCCGGTTTTGAAGCAGCATCGACCTGCGCAATAATCGTTTTTTTTAATTCTTCACGTTCAGGAACGTTTTCTTGAATCAAGTCTGCCTCTGCAACGGCTTCTTCTAATGTTGAAGCAAAATGAAGATTGCTTTTGGCTGCCTCTGTAGACATGCCGTATTGTTTAAGGGTTTCCCATGTTTCATCTAAAAAGGTGTTTGTTTTTGTCTCTGCTTCTGGTGCTGGGTCAAATGCGAGTACTTTATGGCCGTTTGCTAGAAAACGTGCAATCCAGCCATTTCCAATTACTCCAGTGCCGATAACGGCCATTGTTTTTTGTGACATTGTTCCACCTCTTTTATGATCGCTTTTTCTATTATTGTGTAAAGGTTTTGAGCTTCAATATCTCGCGTGCTTCTTGGGGAGACATTGGTTCGAGGTTAACGCTGTTTAAAACGTTGACTGCTTTATCGACTAATTGCTCATTTGTTCCTAGAACCCCTTTTTCAAGATATAGGTTATCTTCAAGCCCTACGCGAACATTACCTCCGAGCAAGGCTGCTTGAGCTACAATTGGTAATTGCATGCGACCAATTCCAAAAGCAGACCAGCTTCCATCTGTTGCAATTCGGTCACGCATATACGTAATTGTCTCTACATCAGCTGCAGCCCCCCAAGGGATACCTAGGCAGAATTGATACATTGGGTTCTCATCTATTAAGCCGTCTGCGATTAGTTGATTAGCTAAACGTAAGTGACCCGTATCAAAAACTTCCATTTCTGGTTTCACTCCACTTGCCCGAATTAATTTTGCATGTTCTCGTAACCATCCTTCGGGTCCGAGATAGACTTGTTCACCGAAATTTAAACTGCCACAGTCAAGCGTGCAAATTTCAGGAAGAAGCTTCCCGACTGGTTCATGCCGTTCTGCTGGTGTTTGGATATCTGTCCCTGGTCCACCGGAAGTTGGTGTCTCTAAGCTTGGTACAAAGTCACCGCCTCCACCCGCAGTAATATTAATAATGACATCTGTATTTGATTCACGAATTCGTGTAACTGTTTCACGAAACAGTTCAACATCATGGCTGAGCTTACCGGTTTTTGGATCGCGGACATGAATGTGAGCAATGGCCGCTCCAGCTTTAGCTGATTCAATCGCCGAATGAGCAATTTCTTTTGGTGTAACTGGGACATGCGGACTTTTATCGGCTGTATCTCCTGCACCGGTAACTGCTGCTGTAATAATTCGTTTATTCTTCATGTGTTTGTTTATCCTCCTTATGTGGATCTTCAATCGGTACTACATCAAAAATTTTGCCACTTTCAAAGAAATTAACTAATCGATTTATCCAATTGTAATAGGCTTTCCAGTCATCAAGTTCTTGGCAGAGTGTATGAAGCCTTTCTTTCACTTCTGGGCTCATGTCTTCAGAATCGAATTGCTCCAACTTTTGGACGCGATCTCGTAGACGTCTTTCTAATGTCGTATTGCGTCCGACAACTTCTTTCCAATTTGTTGTAAAAAGAGAAATGAACGTTTGTGTATAGTCGTTCTCTACAGCGTAATGTTCCTTACGGCTCCCTTTAACGAAAACTTTTTCCGCAATATTAAGTGTAATCATTTGGCGCATCACTTGACTCATACGTGTCTTACTCATACCTGTTTGTTCTGCGAGCTCATCAAGCGTCATTGCTTTTCGATTCATATAGATAATCCCGAGTAGTCTGCCAATAGTGGCGGAAACACCAAATGTATCCATGTTATCTGCAATGCGGTCGGCAATTTGATCTTCTGTTGTTTTGATTTCTTCTAGTAGTTTGTCATTTGATATAGAGCCCATTATAAGCCTCCCTAAAAATTCCTAGTTGTAACTTTATCACGACTTCAAAGAAAAGGAAAAAAACATATAAGGGATAAAGAGAGAGCAAAATGAAGGAATTGTAAGAATGAGTGGACTCACACTTTGTGCAATTTAAATTGTACAGAATGCACAAAGTGAATGGATTATATGGAGCTTTCGTTTTGTTTGAGCGGTTTATTATACTTAAAAAGTTATTTAGACGAGCGATAAAGCGAATGGGAGTGCTGAGGTTGTTAGAATTTAAACAAGTGACAAAGACATTTGAAGGCAGCGAAAAGCCTTCTGTAAACAATCTAAACTTAAAGATCGAGAAAGGTGAGTTTGTTGTTTTTATTGGACCGAGCGGGTGCGGGAAAACAACTACAATGAAAATGGTAAACCGACTTGTTGAACCAACTGAAGGTGAAATTTTAGTAAACGGGGTCAATGTTCTGGATCAAGATCCAGTGAAACTACGTCGTTCAATTGGGTATGTTATTCAGCAAATTGGTCTAATTCCCCACATGACTGTAGGAGAGAATATTTCTCTTGTCGGCTCCTTATTAAAATGGGACAAAGGAAAGCGGGAAGCGAGAGCGAGGGAGTTGATCAAGCTTGTAGATTTGCCAAAAGATTACCTTCGCCGGTATCCCCGTGAATTGAGTGGGGGGCAGCAACAACGCATAGGTGTACTTAGAGCGCTTGCGGTGGACCCGCCGCTTATATTAATGGACGAACCATTTGGAGCGCTTGATCCAATTACGCGTGATGGACTGCAGGAAGAGTTTAAAAAGTTACAAAAAGAAGTAGATAAGACGATCGTTTTTGTCACACATGACATGGATGAGGCGATTAAACTAGCTGATAAAATTGTCATTATGAACCAGGGTGAAATTGTACAAGTAGGTACGCCAGAAGATATTTTGCGTAATCCAGCAAATGAATTCGTTGAGGACTTCATAGGAAAGGATCGCCTTTTGCAAGGGCGCCCGGAAATTACAAGGGTAGAACAAATAATGAATCCAAAACCCATTACCATTACGGAAGAAAGTACGTTAAAAGAAGCGATTCAAAAGATGCGTGAAACACGGGTAGACTCATTGCTTGTTGTTGATGAAGCATTTCACTTGCGGGGATATGTAGATATTCAAATGATTGATTCAAACTATAAAAAACGTAATCAAGTATATGAAGTGATGGATACAGAAGAATACTCTGTTCATAAAGATAGCTTATTGCGTAATACGATGTATCGCATGCTCCGTAGAGGCAGTGCTTATGTTCCAGTCGTGAGTGAAAACAATAAGCTTGCTGGAATTGTCACACGTGCGAGTCTTGCGGATATGGTTTACGACACAATCTGGGGCGATAGCAGCAGTGAAGAGACTCCCGGCTGTACTTGATTAAGGAAGGTGGAAAACGATGGTGGATGCCGTGTTGAATACATTGTCTTCATATGGTTGGGACTTACTTGAGAAAACAGGGGAGCATATGTATATTTCTTTTGCTGCCGTTTTATTAGGTGTCATTGTTGCAGTTCCAGTTGGTATCATGCTTACGAGAATCCCGAATGCAGCAGATAAAATTATTTCGTTTGTTGGGATCTTGCAAACCGTTCCAAGTCTAGCGATTCTTGCTTTTTTAATGCCAATTTTAGGCGTCGGTACAACTCCAGCTATCATTGCTCTGTTTATCTACTCCGTTTTACCAATTTTAAGAAATACATATACTGGGGTAAAAGAAGTAGATTCAGGGCTTTTAGAGGCCGGCAGAGGGATGGGAATGAACAATTGGGAGACAATCCGGAAGATCGAACTACCAATTGCCTTGCCTGTCATCATGACAGGTATTCGTTTTGCGACCGTTTATCTTATTGGTTGGGCTACACTTGCCGCTTTTATTGGAGGCGGTGGCCTTGGTGATCTTATTTTTGACGGGTTGAATTTGTATCAGCCTGAATTGATCATTCTTGGTACAATACCTGCTACTATTTTAGCTTTAATTGCAAGTTGGTTACTTGGCAAATTAGAAAAAAAATTGACGCCTATAGCTTATAGAGAAACGGCCTGAAGGGAGAGAGCTGAACCATGAGAAAACAACTACTTTGTACAACTCTCGTATCAAGTCTTGTCCTTTCAGGGTGTGCACTTCCAGGGCTAAGCGGTCCGGCGGATAGCACAATTCGAATTGGTACGTTAGATACAGTAGAATCAGAAATTTGGGGTTATACAATTGCCCATATGATCGAACATTATACGGACTTAGAAGCCGAACTCATCACAAATCTTGGATCTACGATCGTGCAGCATCAGGCGATGATGCAAGAGGAAGTCGATATTACCGCTACACGATACACAGGGACGGATATCGCTGGAGTGCTCAATAAGGGAGGCGTCACGGATCCAGAAGAGGCAATGGAAATTGTACAACATGAGTTTAGAGAACAATTTAATCAAACTTGGGGTGACTCATACGGTTTTGAAAATAGTTATACCGTTTCTATTCCTGCCGAATTTGCAGAAGCAGAAGACATTATCCATGTAGATGATCTTGAGGCATTTGCAGATGAAATGAATTTTGGTGTAGACAATTCTTGGATAAACCGTCAAGGTGACGGATATCAAGCTTTTACAGAAACTCATTTTGCATTTGGAAATGTCTATCCAATGGCAATCGGACTTGTTTATGAAGCAGCAGCTACTGGTAATATGGATGCTGTGCTCGGTTATTCATCCGATGGAAGGGTCGCTGCGTATGATTTGAGGGTACTTGAGGATGATTTTTTTCCTCCTTATGATGCATCTCCGGTTATTCGGAACGAATTATTTGACGAACATCCAGAATTAGAAGAAGTGCTTGCACGTCTTGCGAATACAGTGACCACGGAACAAATGCAGGAAATGAATTACAAAGGCGATGTCGAGTTAGTGAGTCCTTCTGCAATTGCGGAAGAATTTCTTGAAGAAAATAGCTATTTTGAAGATGACGAACAAAATGAGGAGGGCGCATAATGGGGGTCTGGGAGCAATTTGTGACGTATGTGTCCCAAAATGGCTTTTACATTTGGGAAGAATTTTACCGCCACTTTTTAATGGCGGCATATGGTGTCTTGTTTGCTGCGATCGTTTCTATCCCAATTGGCATTCTCATTGCAAAGTACGGGAAGATGAGCGGTTGGGTACTAACTGTTGGAAGTATTATCCAAACGATACCTGTACTTGGTTTTATGGCGATGTTAATGGTCTCAATGGGTCTTGGCACAACAACGGTTATTACAACTGTATTTTTCTATTCGTTGTTGCCAATCATTCAAAATACGTATGTGGGGATAAAAGGGGTCGATCAAACCGTAATTGAGGCTGCATACGCTTCTGGAATGACGTGGCTACAACTTCTAACCAAAGTCGAAGTTCCTCTTGCTGTTAGCGTTATTATGGCGGGTATTCGTACGGCATTGGTTGTAGGAATTGGTATTGTTGCAATTGGTACATTTGTTGGCGCTGGTGGACTTGGTTCAATCATCGTTAGAGGAACAAACGCAACGGATGGAACTGCAATTATCTTAGCAGGGGCCGTGCCAACGGCATTTATGGCGATTATCGCAGATCTTGTGTTAGGAAGAGTTGAACGAAAGTTAAACCCAGCCAATAAAACAAGCTCTGCGTGAAGGAGAGAAGAACCCGATTTAAAGCGGGTTCTTTATTTGTTTTTGAGGGTGTAAAAGAATAGATACATTCCTTCCCATGTCGGATAGGGGTTTGTTTTTTGCGATGTTAATCTAGAGGTCAGCATTTTTAACTCTTTTCAAGCCGTTGTTGTTCAATAACGAAACGATATCCCTTTGCATTTCAAGCCACTCCTCAACTTTTTTCTGAAGGTGCACATGTCTATGTTCATTCATTTCGTAATAAACTCTTGCTCGAACGCTTTCAGTTAATACTCTTTCTGTGTTGACCCATCCTTGATTTTTAAGTTTTGTTAGAATGGGGTAAATGCTTCCTATGCCTTTTAGCTCTAAATGTTGGGCTTCCAGTTTCTTTCATTCATTCATAACCGTAGCTTTTTTCCTTAGACAGAATCGCTAACACACACATTTCAAGATATTCTTTAATTAAACTTGTTTTATCAATAATATAAAATTTTCATAAAAATAAAATTAAATCAAGTATATTGTTTTTTTGTCATGAATCAGGTTTACTTCTCTTAAGGTCGGAAAAGGAATGACCAGAATGTGATAGTAGAATATAGGGTGAGAGGAAGATTGTATAATGGAAGGTAAGGATGCAAAGAAGTATGTGAATGAAGTGATTGAAAAAGTCAGAGAACGAAATCCAAACGAACCGGAGTTTTATCAAGCTGTAGAAGAATTGGCAGAGTCCCTTATTCCTGTTTTTGAAAAGTATCCAGTATATATGGAGAATGCTATTCTGGAACGAATGGTTGAACCAGACCGTTTGATCATGTTCCGTGTTGCTTGGATTGATGATGAGGGGTGCCCGCAAGTCAACCGTGGCTATCGCGTTCAATTTAATAATGCAATTGGTCCATATAAAGGTGGGCTCCGGTTTGATCCTTCTGTAAATGCAAGCATTGTTAAATTCCTAGGGTTTGAGCAGATCTTTAAAAACTCTTTAACGGGTCAAGCAATTGGCGGTGGAAAAGGTGGCGCTGATTTTGATCCGAAAAACAGATCAGATATGGAGATCATGCGTTTTACGCAAAGTTTTATGAATGAATTGTCAAAATACATAGGACCAAATGTAGACGTTCCTGCTGGTGATATTGGTGTAGGCGGTCGAGAAATAGATTACATGGTTGGTCAATACAAACGGTTGCGTGGTGCTTTTGAGAAAGGTGCATTTACTGGAAAAGGCATCGATGTTGGTGGTAGTTTGATGCGGAAAGAATCAACAGGTTACGGGACTGTCTATTTTGCCCAACGAATGTTAGAAGATCTGGGCAAACAGTTTGAAGGACAAAGAGTAATTGTATCAGGAGCTGGAAAAGTATCGATTTACGCAATGGAAAAAGCTGTTGAGTTTGGTGCGAAAGTGGTTGCCTGCAGTGACTCTGGTGGTTATATATACGATGAAAATGGTCTTGATGTTGAGTTAATTAAACAATTAAAAGAAGTGGAACAAAAACGGATTTATGAATACATTGATAGCTATCCAAATGCACGCTATGAAGCCGAAAAGAGCATTTGGATGCTTCCTTGTGATATTGCGCTTCCATGCGCAACACAAAATGAACTTGATGAAGATGGAGCAAAGAAACTTGTCGAGAATGGTGTTTATGCCGTGGCTGAAGGAGCAAATATGCCTTGTTCCCATGATGCGATTGCTGTTTTTCAAAATAACAAAGTAGCATTTGGACCTGGCAAAGCAGCTAATGCAGGTGGGGTCGCTGTATCCGCTTTGGAAATGGCACAAAATAGTTCGAGAGTTTCCTGGTCATTTGAAGCAATTGATAACATGTTGCAAGAAATTATGTCTAATATTTATGACAAGAGTGTAGCTGCTGCAAAAGAATACGGTTCTGAAGGCAATTTAATAGCTGGAGCAAATATTGCTGGGTTTAAAAAAGTGGCCGATGTGATGATTGCCCAAGGTGTTATTTAGGCTAAAGCGATTGATTATCAGAACTTAGGTTAGAAGGATTTATATGAGGAAGGTGAAGCGTGGTAAATCCTAATGGATGCCTAGTCAATTAGAATTACCTCAAATCACTTAATAAAAAGCATAGCCTGTTTTTATGCAGGCTACGCTTTTTTTATTCTTCGCGTACTTTCATACGTGTGACAAAACAATCAAACATGATGCGAGCTGCCCTCGCTGTTGTCATGTCTTGGTGGTCATATAATAAATTTACCTCAGGTATATCAAACACATCAACGAGAGGATAGAATGCATCTAAGAAGGGGCTTTAAGGAATTGCGCCATAAATAGTCCTATTACCATGGTCTAAACAAATCGTCGCCCGCATAGTTTGTAAAAAAGCGGAAGTGAGTGATGGATTTGTCTGATGAAGTCATTGTACAAAAAGACGGTGAGCTAGCACCAACTAAACAGTTGCAAGTGAGTCGAACAATGAAATGGGTGTTTGGTAGTCTTGAAGCGATTTGGGGAATTCCGATTTTAGGTGGAGTGCTTATTCTTAGCTTGGCTTGGACACCACTAGCTATTATGCTTATTCTACATATTATTGGATTGGTTTTTGCCTCTAAGGAAAATCGAAGCAAAACAGGTCATATTCTAGGTATTCTAGCGTCATCAGTAGGCTGGATTTTTGGTGTGGGGATGGTACTGCACATTCTAGCAGCAATCTTTTTAATGATTGAAGCGGGCAAGAATAACTAGCTACATAGTAGGCGTGATAACTTAGTCTTTCATTTATGAGAGGCTTTTTTTAATGGAACCTAGTAACTCTTCAAATTAGTTTAAGGTCCTTGTACTAGTGCCTGTTCTGCTTTATCAAAGAGATAAAAGGCAGAATTGTAGCTCTGCCTTATCGTTCTAATAATAAATCGTTCCATTTGAAGATGGATGATACCAATTCCAAAGATCAACGTCACCTAACCTCACATAATGAACTTGTTCATTTTCTTGTAAGCGAAGTAGCTCTTTTGTTGGTCCAGTTACAACTACTCCGTAAGTGTGAACACCGTGTTCTTCCACATACATAAGCCGATCTGATAAACTCGTTTCTCGATCAATATCGTATAGATATCGCTTTGCTATTTTTTCATTTTCTGTAAGGTAACGCAAACCATCTATAAAGGCTTGTGCTCGTTTTTGACCGTCCCCACGCTCAAGAATCGAATTTGTATCTAATTGAGAAAAATCAAAAATATTTTGAGCATGGACTCCCCAAATGCCATTCACTGCGCTTAGGTATGGAGACTGGTTCTCATCGCCGTTCTGTTCTGTACCGGTTTCAACGGCGTACCAAGGAATATTGACATCATAATCTTCCAAAATCGTGTAGACATATCATCAATCTCATATAAATCGTCAAATGAAATAGCTAATTCAGCAACTGTTCCTTCTGGAAGGATCTCCAACGCTTCCCATACGTCCTTCATATCTGATCGGTATTTGTCTGAATCACTAGGGTAATTATCAATATAGTGAGGATGAAGAAAATAGAGTTGTACATTATACGTACTATCATGCCAATCCCGTTCTACATTCAATTGATTAAAAAATAACGTGCCATTAAATTTACCAATTGTTTTATACTCCTTTCCTATTTCTTTCTGAATTTCTGTATTTAAGTCCATTGTAAAAAAGAAGTTTGTTTGCTGATTAATCCCTTGTAGAAAAACGTTTGGCATTGTCATTTGTGTCGCAGTTTTGAGAACCTGTGCAGTTTTAGTACCGCGACCTCCATCTGGTCCGATTCCAAAGAAAAGTCCGGTGAAGATACCAGAAGCAATACTAATAATGATAAATAGGCAAAACATTGTAATGGCATTGCTCATCCGATTTTTCCATTTAGCTCTGAAAATGAGCTTTTTCTGTGCCTTTGAAGAAAGAGGAACGACATGTTCTGTTGCGTTCTTATAAGAAGCTGCTAGAAAGCTTTCGTTTTGATCTTCGATTGCAGAATCTAGTTTATAAGAACATTTAGGACAAGTTTTTAAATGTTCTTCAATATCTCTTTCCTCTAAAGATAAACAAATTACCTCTAAATAATCATTCCACTTCTTATTCACTTCATTACAATCCATGAAGCATTCCTCCATTTAAGTGTTGGATTTCTTTTCGAGCGCGGGAAATCATAATTTTTACTTGAGCAAGAGTTAATCCCAAAATATCTGCAATATCTTGATAAGAAAATTAATAATAGCTTTTTAATAATAAAGCTTGACGTTTTTTAAACCGCAGTGCGTTAACAGCTGTAATCCATATGTCCTTCGCTTCTTGATTGAGATATTCATCTTCAGCACTTTTTATATAATTAAGGATTCCTTTAGAGGTAAGTAGATCGTGATCAAATAAAACGAA